>NZ_JBSSLX010000118.1:0-17685 GCF_053890995.1 Micromonospora sp. I033
GGTTGCCGGCGCCGTCGCGGGCACGCACCGTGAACTGGTACGTCCGCTCGGGCAGCAGCCCGGTCACCGCCAGGGTGTTGGTCGTGGCCTCGGTCAGCACGAGCGCGTCGCTGCCCGTCTGCGCCCGGGTGACCTCGTAGCCGGCCAGGCCGCTGCCGCCGGTGTCGGTGGAGGCGGGCCAGGTCAGGGTGAGGCCGGTGGCGGTGACGGCCGAGGCGACCGGCGTGCCGGGCACGGTCGGCGCGGTGGTGTCCGGGGTGGCCGGTCCGGGCTCCTCGCCCCAGACCCGCGTCCCGCCCGAGTAGAGCGGCACCTTCCGGTTGGGGCCGGCGGTCGCCTGGTAGGAGGGGTCGTTGCCGGGGTCCCAGATGCCGCCCTCCGGCACGCCGACCTTGAACTGCACCTCCATCCGGTGCTGCGACTGCCCGGCCGGCGCGATGGTGTGGCCGGTGCAGTCGACCTCGACGTACCAGATGTCGCCGGAGAACTGCCTGGCCGTGGTGGGCGACGGGCAGCCCTGGGTGTAGCCGGGGGTGACCTGCACCGGGCCGGTGCCGTCGGGGCGGAAGTAGTAGCGGAACTTCGCGGTGGTCAGCGCCCGGGCCGGAAAGGCCGACTTGTTGTAGATGATCGCCTTGAGCCCGGTGGCCCGGGGCTCGGCCTGCATCACGGTGGTCTCGACGGTCAGCTCGTCCAGGTCGGGCTGCTCGGCGGTCGGGAAGCCGGCCAGTGGGCTGCCGCCGTACTCGGAGGCCAGCCGGGCGAGGGCGGAGGTGAAGCCGGCGTTGTAGTCGGTGGCGACCTCGTTCATGACGTAGTCGGAGCGGTTGTCGGTGTAGGCGTCGTTGGCCGAGGACGGGCCGCCGACCAGTGCGCCGTAGAGCACGTGCCGGGTCTCGGTGGGCACGGTCTGGCTGTCCCACCAGGAGCCGTGCGCGGTGCGGTGGTGGGGGTTCTTCGGCGAGTTCGCCCCGAAGCCGATCACGTAGCTGGAGTTGCGCGGGTTGTCGCCGAGCGCGTAGTTGATCTGCCGGACGGCGAAGTCGTGGTAGCGCGCCTTGCGGGTGGCGTCACCCGTCCGGTCGCTGTAGACCAGCGCGGCGAAGGCGGTGTTGGCGGCGTAGCGCAGGGCGCCCCAGGAGTCGAGGACGGCCATGCCGCCGGGCGAGTAGGGCACGCGCTGCCCGTTGACGCCGACGGTCCAGTAGTCGAGCCAGCGGTTGGCGTCGTCGACGTACTTCTGCCTGCCGGTCAGGTTGGCCAGCAGCACGTACGTGCCGAACTGCTTGTTGTCCCAGGCGATGGTCCACTTGTAGGAGCGGGTGGTGGACTGCGGTTCGGTGCCGAGCCGGTCGTACTCGCTCTCCGCCCTGGTCAGGTAGGCGGCGTCGCCGGTGGCGCGGTAGAGCCAGACCGCACCCCAGACCAGCTCGTCCTGCCACCCGCTCCACGACCGGTAGAAGCTTGTCGCGTCGGTGATGCACTCGTGGTAGCTCTTCCGCACCGTGTCGGCGAAGGTGTAGAGCTGCTTCGCGTGGCCGAGCAGCTTGTCGGCGTAGGCGGCGTCGGTCGGGCGGAAGACGATCGACGAGGCGGCCATGGCGGCCGCCGTCTCCCCCGCCAGGTCCGCGCCGCCACAGCTCGCATCGATCTTGTACGCGGGCCGCGCCATCGGCAGCACCTCGGCCGGTCCCCACCACTTGTGGTCGTCGTCGCCCTTGCCGACCTGTCCGTAGAGGACGTTGGGGGCGGGGTGCGCCTTCACGAAGTAGTCGTTCACCCACCGCAGGTTGTTGAGCAGGTGCGGCAGTTGGCCGGAGGCGGTGTAGCCGTCGCGGTACTCGACCGCGCCCCAGGCCAGCATGGTGGCGCTGAACGCCATGGGGAAGCCGAACTTCACGTGGTCGCCGGCGTCGTACCAGCCGCCGGTGAGGTCGAGGCCGACGTCCGCGCCGTCGGTGAGCGCCGAGTCGCCCCGCCAGGAGACCCGGTTCCAGGCGGGCTTCTTCCCGGACTGCTGCGCCTCGTAGAAGAACAGGGACTTCTGCAAGGCCTCGGCGTAGTTGAAGGCCGGCGCGGCGGCGGCCGGCGCGGGCGGTGGGACGGTGACGGCCGCGGCCAGGCCGGCGGCCAGTGCGGCGCCGGCGGCGAGCAGCCTGCGGAGCCGGGACCGGCCACGAGGTGGCGGGGTCGGACGGGACATGGCGAGCTCCTGGTGGTGGGCGCCGCGCGGCAGCCGGACCGGACGCGGACGGCGTCGGTGGTCCGGCTGCCGGCGGCAGTGGTGGTGGGTGCCCGTGGAGGCGCGGGAGCGCTCCCATGGATAATCGACAATGTAATCTCGTCGTCGCCGGTTTGTGAAGACGGACGGTCAGCCGGGCTCGGAAGCACCGGAGCGCCGAACTCGCCTTCCGCGTTACGCCGACACGCCCCGGAAGTGGCTCGAACCGGCCCGGTTTTCGGTCTCGGCGCGGGACATCGGCGCAGCTCAGACCGTTCGTCCGATGTCGCCGGAGAGGTGCCGGCATGCGATCATGTGCCGTCCCCTCTCCCGATCTCGGAGGATTCCTCATGCCACAGCGTCGGCACGTGGCGCGCGCGGCCCTCACCGCAGCCGCCGCCACGGCCATGCTCGGGCTGGTGGCCGCCCCGGCCTGGGCCACCGGCAACCCGCACAACCCCAAGGGCGACAACGGCACCGTCAAGATCGACGGCGTCGAGTTCACCGACAAGGTCGACAACCAGCCGCACGTCACCTGCGAGTTCGAGCTGGAGTTCTTCAATTTCGACGAGGACCAGAAGGCGAACATCACGCTCTGGGCGCAGGCGCCGTCGGCCAGCCCCAAGGACAAGGTCGTCTGGTCGAAGAACGACGTGGTGATCAGCACCGACCCGGCCTCCGGCGCGGAGAACGACCACGACGAGGTCATCAAGCTCTCCTCGAAGGACCTCGACCTGACGGGGCTGAAGCTCCAGCCGCAGCAGGGCTACCACATCAAGCTCGACGTGGACCTGACCGACGGCAAGGCGTTCGACGACAAGCACAAGGTCTTCTGGCTGCAGCCGTGCGAGTCGTCACAGAGCCCGACGCCGACGCCGTCCAACCCGGGCGAGGAGACACCGACCCCGACGCCGGGCGGCTCGGAGAACCCGTCCGAGAACCCGTCGGGCACCCCGGCGCCGGGCACCTCGGTCGGCGGCGGCCAGGGCGGCGGCAGCGGCACCGAGGGCGGCCTGCCGCTCACCGGCGTGGCCGCGACCAGCATCTCGCTCACCGGTCTCGCCCTGATCGGCGGCGGTGTCCTCCTGATGGCGCTGCGTCGCCGCCGGGACAAGATCACCTTCACCAGCTGAGCGGAACAACGGCCGGAACCGGCCGTCGGACCTCGGTCCGGCGGCCGGTTCCGCTTTTCGGGACGGCCGCGACGGCCCACCCTCGATATGATCTTGCGGTGGACGTTCTCGACCCGACCCGCACCGCCGTCGTCCTGATCGACCTCCAGCGGCGCATCGTCGACCTGCCGACCGCCCCGCACACCGGCCCGGAGGTGGTCGAACGCTGCCTCGCCCTCGCCGAGGCCGCCCGCGCCGCCGGGGCCACCGTGGTGGTGGTCCGTGCGGACCGGCCCGGCCCCGATCCCCAGCCGCCGGGGAGCGAGCTGCTGCCCGAGGTGGCGCCCCGCGACGGCGACCTGGCGGTGGTCAAGCACAGCTGGGGCGCCTTCCACGAGACCGGGCTCGACGCCGCGCTGCGGGCGCGCGGGGTGGACACCCTCGTGATCGGCGGGCTGGCGACCAACTTCGGCGTCGAGCAGACCGCCCGGATCGGCGAGGAGATCGGCTACCGGGTGGTGCTGCCGCACGACGCGATGTCCGGTCTGGACGCGCACGCCCACGAGTTCGCGGTCGACTACGTCTTCCCCCGGCTCGGCACCGTCTGCACGACCGCGGAGGCGATCGCCGCGCTGCGGGGTTGAACCGGCCGGCGGCGCGATCCGTACTGACGGGTAACCCGGTCGACGACGCCCGGAGCTGGATCACATAATCGACATCCTTCTATAGACTTCCCGCGTACCCCCAGGTCAAGCCGGCACCGCACGGGCCGCGACGTGTCGCGGCGGCGGGACGGGCGTCCTGGCATACGAGCGTACGGTTGCCCGCGCGCTCGGCCGCGCGGGACAGTACGCGACACCAGCGGTGCCATCGACGCCGCCGCTCCCCCGGACAACCCTGAGGAGATTGCGATGGCTCTCAGACTCGCCGACGGCACCTCCTGGTCCGACACCCTGGCCCGCGCGGTGGCCGCCGCCCCGGAGGCCTTCGGCTCCGCGCCCGACGGCGTCGCCACCCTGCACAACCTCGTCGAGGGCGGGTGGCGGGCGGTCGGCACGCCGAGCCCGGTACGCACCCCGGTCGACAACACGGTCCTGGTCAACCTGGCCCGCCTCGACGCCGAGGCGGCGCGCGGCGCGGTCGCGCACGCCGCCGCCGCGCACCGGGAGTGGGCACGGACCCCGCTCGCCGAGCGCAAGGCCCGGGTCGACGACGCCCTGGACGCCCTCACCGCCCACCGTGACCTGCTCGCCCTGCTGCTGGTCTGGGAGATCGGCAAGCCGTGGCGGCTGGCCTGCGCCGACGTCGACCGCGCGCTGGACGGCGTCCGCTGGTACGTGCAGGAGATCGACCGGATGCTCGCCGACGGCCGTGAGCCGCTGCCCGGCCCGGTCAGCAACATCGCCTCCTGGAACTACCCGATGAGCGTGCTCGTCCACGCCGAACTGGTGCAACTGCTCGCCGGAAACGCGGTGATCGCCAAGACCCCGTCCCAGGGCGGGGCGGTCTGCCTCACCGTCGCGCACGCGCTCATGCGCCGCGCCGGGCTGCCCGCCACCCTGCTCTCCGGCAGCGGCGAGGAGCTCTCCGAGGTCCTGGTCCGGGCCCCGGAGATCGGCGCGGTGGCGTTCGTCGGCGGCCGCTCCAACGGCGGCAAGGTCGCCGCCGCGCTGCTCGACTCCGACAAGCGGCACTTCATCGAGCAGGAGGGCCTCAACGCCTGGGGCATCTGGAACTTCTCTCAGTGGGACCTGCTCGCCACGCACCTGAAGAAGGGCTTCGAGTACGGCAAGCAGCGCTGCACCGCGTACCCGCGGTTCGTGGTCCAGCGCGACCTGGTCGACGAGTTCCTCGACGTCTACCTGCCGGTGGTGCGCTCCGTCCGGTTCGGACACCCGCTGGCCGTCGGGGACGACTGGTCGGCCGGCGACCCGCTGCCCGAGCTGGACTTCGGCCCGCTGATCAGCGCGGCCAAGGCCGAGGAGCTGCGCCGCAAGGTCGACGAGGCGGTCCGCGGCGGGGCGGTGCCGCTGCACCGGGGCAAGCTCGACGGCGCGCCCTTCCTCGACGGGCAGGACACCTCCGCGTACGTGGCGCCGGCGGTGCTGCTCGCCCCGCCCGGCCGGTCCCGGCTCATGCACGCCGAGCCGTTCGGCCCGGTCGACACCATCGTCGTGGTGGACACCACCGACGAGCTGCTGGCCCAGATGAACGCCTCCAACGGCGCGCTGGTCGCGTCGCTGGCCTGCGACGACGAGGAGCTGGCCGGCAAGCTCGCGGTCGACCTCCAGGCGTTCAAGGTGGGCATCAACAAGCCCCGCTCCCGCGGCGACCGGGAGGAGCCGTTCGGCGGCCGGGGCGCGTCCTGGAAGGGCGCCTTCGTCGGCGGTGACCTGCTGGTGCAGGCGGTCACCGTGGGCGGCGACGGGCGGCTCTACGGTAACTTCCCGGACTACAGCAGCTACCCGGCCACCTGACCGTCCGCCGGCCCGGGCACGGGCAGGGCCCCCGCACCGGGGCCCTGCCGTGTCACCGTCCCGTGGAGTCAGTACGCCCGCCGTGCCCGCGCCGTCGCGTCGGCCTGCCGCGGCACCCCGGACCGACGGGGGGCCAGCGGCACCGTGACGGTCAGCAGGCTGCCGTCCCGCTCGGTCGAGGTGGGCCGGTCCAGCCCGCGTACGGTGCGCAGCATCGGCGTGTTCTCGGCCTGCACGTGCAGCAGCACGGCGGCGAAGCCCGCCCGGTCGGCGTGCCCGAGCAGGCGCCGCAGCAGGGCCGAGCCGAGGCCCCGGCGCTGCCAGTCGTCGCGTACCAGCAACGCCACCTCCGCCTCGTCGCCCTCGCCCAGCAGGTTGGCCATCGCCACCACCGGCGCCGCCGCACCGCCGAGCCCGTCCGTGGCGACCAGGGTCAGCCCCCGGGCCGGTTCGAGCAGCCGGCGCAGCCGGGCCGGCGCCGGCTGTGCCCCGCTCAGGTAGCGCCGCTGCCGGCTCCGGGCCGAACACCCCGCGTGCAGCTCCAGCACGCCCGGCAGGTCGTCGGCGGCGGCCGGCCGGACCAGCACCTCGGCCGCGTCGGGCAGCACCAGGGTGACCCGGTCGGTGTCCCGACGGGCCACCGTGGCGGCCAGCTCGACCAGGGCCTGGGCGCGGGCGTACTCGGCCGGGGTGAAGCTCGGCTCCCGCCGGCGCAGCTCGTACGAGCCGCCGGCCGGGTCGGCCAGCAGCATCGTGGTCTCGTCCGCCCCGCCGAGCGGTGCGGCCGGCGTCGGCCGCCAGGTCACCGCGTCCGCGCCGAGCAGGACGCGGAGTGTCTCGCCGGCCGCGTCCGGGTCCCGGACCAGCCGGCCGGCCAGGCCGAGCACCCGGGTCGGCTGGTCGGCCAGCCCGCGCGCCTCGCTGCGCGCGACCCAGCAGTTCCGGCCCCGACCCCGCTCGACGGCCGCCCGCAGGTCGGCCTCGGTGAGCCGGTCGGGCGCGTCGACCAGGAAGTCGTCGACCGCCCCCACCTCGGTGGTGTGCACCTGGACGGTGAGGATGTTGACCCCACGCAACGCGAGGCTCGCCGTGAGCACCGACAGGTAGCCCGGCCGGTCGTCCACGGTGGCACGGATCCGCCACAGCGCCATGGTTCGCTCCCTTCCTCACCGTCGACCCTGCCGGCTGCCTGTTGCGCCCCCGTTGCCCACGGGTGAAACGGTGGGAGCGGTCAGGTGATGGTGGTCACGGGCGAGGCGCCGACCAGGTCCAGCCGGTCGCCGAGGATCACCGCGCCGGCGCGGACCAGCTGGGCGAGCCGGTCCACCTCGGTGGAGTGGAACGCGGCGGCGGCGAGCGGCTCCGTGTGGTCCCGCGCCACCACCAGCACGAGGCCGGCCCGGCCGAACGGCGCGACCGCGTAGTGGCGCCCGTCCGGGGTGGTCATCGCCCGGGCCCGCAGCGGGGTCACCTCCGGCAGCCGGGGCGGGACCGGGGCGCGCCAGCTCGCGTGCCCGACCGCCGCCGCACCGGCGCCGCCGCTGCGCGCCGCCCAGTCCAGCGGGACCACCGCGGCCACCGCCCAGTCCGCGGCGAGCAGGCCGGGCACCGCGTCGACAAGGGTGGCCACCCCGTCGGTCGGGTTCGCCGCGACCTGGGCGAGCAGCTCGGCGTCCTGGCCCGTGGTGGTCGGCGCGCCGATCGCCCGCCACACCCCGTCCACCCGGACGCCGGGGATCGCGGCCAGGCCGGCGAGCAGGCGCTCCACCCGTGCCGCGCCCGGCCAGACCACGGTGAAATCGTCGACCGCCCGGCCGCCGAGCCGCTCCAGCACCACCACCTGGACGATGTCCGCGCCGGAGACGCCGAGCGTCCGGGCCACCTGGCCGAGCGTGCCCGGTCGGTCCGGCAGGGTCACCCGAACTCTCAGCAGCATGTCTGGTCCCTCCGCTCGGCGGGCCGGCCGTGACGGCCGGCAGGCTGGGCCCCAGCCTGCCGGTTGACCATTTCGCCCCCGTTGCAGCGGCATGTCCCGCCGGGAACATCCCACCTTGACAACAAAGCCGAGCTGCCATCAACTAACCGGATGACCGATCCGGCCGTCCACGCACCCCAGCATGCGGCCGGTACGGCCCCGCGCGGGCTCGACCTCGACCGGCTCGCCGCGTATCTGGCCGCGCACCGGCCCGGGCTGGCCGGGCCGCTGTCGGCGTGGCTGATCGCCGGGGGCAAGTCCAACCTGACCTACCTGCTGCGCGCCGGCGACCGCGAGGTGGTGCTGCGCCGGCCGCCGCTCGGGCACGTGCTGGCCACCGCGCACGACATGGCCCGGGAGTACCGGGTGATCTCCGCGCTCGCGCCCACCGCGGTGCCGGTCCCCGGGGCGCTGCTGCTCTGCGCCGACGCCGACGTGATCGGCGCGCCGTTCTACCTGATGGAGAAGGTCGACGGCGAGGTCTACCGGCGCCGGGAACAGACCGATGCGCTCACCGCCGGCCAGCGGCGCGACCTGGCCATGGCGATGATGGACACCCTCGCCGGGCTGCACATGGTCGAGCCGGCCGCGGTCGGGCTGGCCGACTTCGGCCGCCCCGACGGCTACCTGGCCCGGCAGGTCCGCCGCTGGGCCGGCCAGCTCGACCGCTCCCGCAGCCGCCCGCTGCCGGGCATCGACGAGCTGCGGGACGCGCTAGCCGGCAGCGTGCCGGAGGGCGCGAACGCCGGCCGGATCGTGCACGGCGACTACCGGCTGGACAACCTGCTCGCCGACGTCGACCCGGTTGCGGTGCGGGCGGTGCTCGACTGGGAGATGGCCACCCTCGGCGACCCGCTCGCCGACCTGGGGCTGCTGCTGACCTACTGGGACGTGCTGGGCGACAGCGACAGCGCCGAGGGCAACCCGGTCGCCGACGGCATCGGCCCGCGGGCCGGTTTCCCCACCGGCGCCGAGCTGATCGACCGGTACGCCGGCCGCAGCGACGTCGACGTCGGGCCGCTGTACTGGCACGTGGCGCTGGGCTGTTTCAAGCTCGCGGTGATCTGCGAGGGCATCCACTACCGGCACACCCTCGGGCAGACGCTCGGCGCGGGCTTCGACCGGATCGGCGAGATGGTGGCGCCGCTGGTCGAGCACGGCCTGCGCGCGGTCAGGGAGAAGTGATGGACTTCGCGTACGACGCCCGGACGGTCGAGCTGCGCGAGCGGGTCGAGGCGTTCCTCACCGAGTGCGTCTACCCGGCCGAGCCGGTGCACCACGAGCAGGTGCTCGCGGCCGGCGACCCGTGGGCCCGCCCGCCGGTGCTGGACGAGCTGAAGGCGGAGGCCCGCGCCCGCGGCCTGTGGAACCTGTTCCTGCCCGACCCGCGCTACGGCGCCGGGCTGACCAACCTCCAGTACGCCCCGCTGGCCGAGTTGACCGGGCGCAGCCCGCACCTGGCCCCGGAGGCGCTGAACTGCGCCGCCCCGGACACCGGCAACATGGAACTGCTGGCCGAGTTCGGCTCCGACGCGCAGCGGGACCGCTGGCTGAAGCCGCTGCTGGCCGGGGAGATCCGATCCGCGTTCTGCATGACCGAGCCGGAGGTGGCCTCGTCCGACGCCACGAACGTCGCCACCCGGATCGTCCGGGACGGCGACGACTACGTGGTCAACGGCCGCAAGTGGTGGTCGTCCGGGGCGATGGACCCGCGCTGCGAGATCTTCATCGTGATGGGCAAGACCGACCCGGGCGCCGACCGGCACCGCCAGCAGAGCATGATCCTGGTCCCCCGGGACACCCCGGGCGTGACGGTCCGCCGCGGCATGACGGTCTTCGGCTACACCGACGCGCCCCACGGCGGGCACGCCGAGATCGACTTCACCGACGTGCGGGTGCCGGCGGAGAACCTGGTCGGCGCCGAGGGCGCGGGCTTCGCCATCGCCCAGGCCCGGCTCGGCCCGGGCCGGATCCACCACTGCATGCGGCTGGTCGGCATGGCCGAGCGGGCCCTGGAACTGCTCTGCACGCGGGCCCTGGACCGGGTGGCGTTCGGCCGCCCGCTGGCCGAGCAGGGCGTGGTCCGGGAGTGGATCGCCGAGTCCCGGGTGCGCATCGAGCAGGCCCGGCTGCTGGTGCTCAAGACCGCCTGGCTGATGGACACCGTGGGCAACAGGGGCGCGCACACCGAGATCCAGGCCATCAAGATCGCCACGCCCGCGATGGCCGAGTGGGTGATCGACAAGGCCATCCAGGGGTACGGCGCGGCCGGGGTCAGCCAGGACACCCCGCTGGCGGCCCTGTGGGCGCAGGCCCGCACCCTCCGGCTGGCCGACGGCCCCGACGAGGTGCACCGGGCGTCCCTGGCGAAGCGGGAACTCCGCCGCTGGTCCTGAGCGCCTCAGGCCGAGGCGCGGTGGATGAGCTTGGTGTCCAGCAGCAGGTGCGGGCTGGGCACCTCCTCGCCGCGGATCCGGGAGACCAGCAGCCGGGCCATCTGCCGGCCCATCTCCTCGACCGGCTGGAAGACCGTGGTCAGCGGCGGCTCGGCCTGCCGGGCGATCGGGGCGTCGTCGAAGCCGACCACCGCCACGTCCTCCGGCACCCGGCGGCCGGCCTCGCGCAACGCGCGCAGGGCGCCGAAGGCCATCAGGTCGGAGGCGACGAAGACCGCGTCCAGGTCCGGGCAGACCTCCAGCAGCCGGCGCATGCAGGCGGTGCCGCTGCCCTCGCTGAAGTCCCCGTACGCGATGAGGTCCGGGTTGAGGTCGCCGCCCGCGGCCCGGACCGCCTCCTTGTAGCCCGACAACCGGGCCAGGCCGGCGCCCATGTCCTGGGTGCCGGCGATGGTGGCGACCCGCCGCCGGCCGCGCGCGAAGAGGTGCTCCACCGCCTGCCGGGCGCCGCCGACGTTGTCCACGTCGACGAACCAGGCCGGCTGGGCGTTCGGGTGCAGCATCCGGGCCGGCCGGCCGCCGAGCACGGTGGGCAGGCCGCGCTCCTCCAGCAGGGTGGGCAGCGGGTCCGCGTCGTGCAGCGAGAGCAGCAGCACCCCGTCGACGTGCTGGTTGGTGAGGTGGTGCTCGACCCGTTCCCGCTCGATCTGGGACTGCGCCATGGCCAGCCAGAGCTGCATCGGGGTCTCCAGCAGCGCGGAGCTGACGCCCCGCACGATGCCGGCGAAGAACGGCTCGGTGAAGACCCGCTCCCCCGACTCGGAGACCACCAGCGCCACCGAGTCGGTCCGCTGGGTGACCAGCGCCCGGGCCGCCCGGTTGGGCACGTACCCCAGCTCGGCGATGGCCGCCTGGACGGCGGCGCGGGCCTCCGGGCTGACCTGCGGCGAGCCGTTGACCACGCGGGAGACCGTGCCGCGGCCCACGCCGGCGCGGGCCGCGACCGCGTCGAGGGTCGGGCGCCCGAGCGACCGCGTGCGCTGCGTTGTCATCGTCTGTGCTCCTCCGACATCGGGCGGGCCCGGCACCTGTTGAGGCGTCGGCGCCGGGCCGCCCGTCACTGGCTGCCCAGCCTATTGTGCGGCCAGGCCGTTGCGTCGGATCACATCGGCGTACCACCTGGCGCTGGACTTGGGGATTCGAGCCTGGCTGTCGTAGTCGACATACACCATGCCGAAGCGCTTCGTGTAGCCCCACGCCCACTCGAAGTTGTCCATCAGCGACCAGGCGAAGTAGCCCTTGAGCGGCACCCCGGCGCTGATCGCGGCGTGCGCGGCGCGCAGGTGCGCGTCGAAGTACGCCAGCCGGTCGGCGTCGTCGACCCGGCCGTCGACCACCGTGTCGACGAACGCGGAGCCGTTCTCGGTGACGTAGAGCGGCAGGTCGGTGTAGTCCCGGTGCACCCGCTCCAGCGTCTCCACCAGGCCCGGGGCGTCGATCTCCCAGTCCATGTCGGTGACCGGGACGCCGCGGGTGACGAACCGGACGTCCTCGCTGCCCGGCCAGCAGGTCGGCGCCCGCCAGTAGGCCTCCCGCTCGACGCCCTCGACCGGCGCGGCGACCACGTGCCGGCTGTAGTAGTTGACGCCCACCAGGTCCAGCGGGGTCGAGATGACCGCCAGGTCGCCGTCCCGGACGTGCCCGAAGTCGGTGACCTTGCGCAGGTCGGCGGCCAGGTCCGCGGGGTACGCCCCGCGCAGCACCGGGTCGAGGAAGAACCGGTTGGCCAGCGCGTCGATGCGGCGGGCGGCGTCGGCGTCCGCCGGGGAGTCGGTGGCCGGGGTGACCGGGTAGAGGTTGACCGTGATGCCGAGCTGCGCCTCCGGGCGGGACGCCCGCAGCGCCTGCACGGCGAGCCCGTGCCCGAGCATGAGGTGGTGCCCGGCCCGGACCGCGTCCGCCCCGTCCGAGCGGCCCGGCGCGTGCACGCCGGAGCCGTAGCCGAGGAAGGCCGAGCACCACGGCTCGTTGAGGGTGGTGAAGTACTTCACCCGGTCGCCGAGGGCGTCGGCGACGAGCTGGGCGTAGTCGGCGAACCGGGCGGCGGTGTCCCGGGCCGGCCAACCGCCCGCGTCCTCCAGCGGCTGGGGCAGGTCCCAGTGGTAGAGGGTCAGCCACGGCTCGATGCCGTGGCCCAGCAGCTCGTCCACCAGGCGCCGGTAGAAGTCCATCCCCTCCTGGTTGACCGCGCCGGCGCCGCCGGCCTGCACCCGGGGCCAGGAGACGGAGAAGCGGTAGGACTTCAGCCCCAGGTCGGCCATGAGCCGCACGTCCTCGGGCATCCGGTGGTAGTGGTCGCAGGCCACGTCACCGGTGTGCCCGCCCACCGTCCGCCCCTCGGTGTGGCTGAAGGTGTCCCAGATCGACGGGGTGCGGCCGCCCTCGGTCGCCGCGCCCTCGATCTGGTACGCGGCGGTCGCCGCGCCCCAGAGGAAGCCGGGCGGGAAGGTCGATGCCGCGCCCTGGTCGAGGACGCCGACGGCGGGCGGGCTGGCTGGGTTGCTCACGACTTGACGGCGCCTTCCATGATTCCGCCGATGATCTGGCGGCCGAAGATGATGAACACGATCAACAGTGGCAGGGTCGCCAGCGCGGTGCCAGCGAAGAGCGCCACGTAATCCGTCTGGTACAGCCCGGACGAGAGGATCTTCAGGGAGTACTGCACCGTCGGGGTGTCCGGGGTGAGCACGATGAACGGCCAGAGGAACTCGTTCCAGGTCTGCATGAAGGTCAGCAGGCCGAGCACCGCCGCCGCCGGCCGCAGCGCGGGCAGCACGACGTTCCAGTAGATCCGCCAGGTGGAGCAGCCGTCGAGTCGGGCCGCCTCGATCAGCTCGTCGCTGATCGCGGACATCGCGTACTGGCGCATCATGAACACGCCGAAGCCCTGCACCAGGAACGGCACGATGACCGCCTGCAGGGTGCCCGTCCAGCCGAGTTCCACCATCATCAGGTAGAGCGGGATGACGCCGAGCTGGGTCGGCACCATCATGGTCATGATGATGATCAGCAGCAGCGCGTTGCTGCCCCGGAACCTGAGCTTTGCGAAGGCGAAGCCGGCCAGGCTGGAGAAGAAGATCACCGAGATGGTGACGACGGTCGACACGACGGCCGAGTTGACCAGACCGTAGACGAACGCGGCGTCCTCGTTGGCGAGCATCCGGTCGATGTTGGTGAACAGCTGGTCGCCGGGGGTCGGCGGCATCTCGTAGACCGCGCTGTTGTCCCGCGAGGCGATGATGAACGACCAGATGATCGGAAAGATCGACAGTACGCCGCCGAGGATGAGCGCGAGGTAGGTCAGCGGGCTGGCCTGCCAGAGCTGGGCGCCGGGCATGCGACCGCGGCGACGGCGGGGCGGCACCGGAGGCGGCGCGACCGAGCGGGGAAGGGTCTGCGTGGTGGTCACTTCTTGTCCCCCTTCACCGACCGGCGTACCAGCGCGAAGTTGATCAGCGCGAAAATGATGATCATCAGGAAGAGCAACCAGGACATCGCGGAGCCGTACCCGTACTCGGCGTTCCCGGTGAAGGTCTTCTCGTAGATGTACATGGCCAGGGTCTGGAACTGGTGGTCCACGCCGCCGCGGATCAGCCCGTTCCCGTACATCAGGGGCTCGGTGAAGATCTGGAAGCCACCGATCGTGGAGATGATGATCGTGAAGAGGATCGTCGGCCGGATCAGCGGCACGGTGATCGACCAGAACTGCCGCCAGGTCGAGGCGCCGTCCAGCGACGCCGACTCGTACAGGTCCTTCGGGATGGCCTGCATGGCGCCGAGGTAGATCAGCGCGTTGTAGCCGGTCCACCGCCAGTCGACCATGAAGGCGATGGCGAACCAGGAGGCGAAGCGGTTGTCCCGCCAGGCGATGGGGTCGAGCCCCACGGTGCCGAGCAACCAGTTGATGAGGCCGTACCGGTCCGCGAAGATCAGCGCGAAGATGATGCCGACCGCGGCCACCGAGGTGATGTTGGGGATGACCACACCCATCCGCAGCAGCGTGCGGGCCCGCATCTGCCGATTCAGCAGGTTGGCGAGCATCAACGCCACGATCAGCTGCGGCACGGTGCTCAGCACGAAGATGCCCAGGGTGTTGTAGGCCGCGTTCCAGAACTGGGCGTCCTCCATCAGGAGGCGGTAGTTCTCCAGCCCCGCGAACTCCTTGGTCCCGCTCAGCAGCTCGTAGTCGAAGAGCGAGACGTAGACCGTGTAGAGGACCGGGAAGAGGCCGAAGACCCCGAAGAGGACGAAGAACGGGGCCACGTAGAGGTACGGGGAGTACTTGAGGTCCCAGCGGCCGAGCCGGTACGACCGGCGGCGGCGCGACGGGGTGAGCGGGGGTCGCGGGGCGGCGTGCGACCGCGGTGCGCCGAGCGCAGAACTCATTGCAGGTCCTTCCGGGAGGTGGGGCGGCGGCGACCTCGCCGCGGCGCCCACACCCTGGGGCGGGTGTGGGCGCCGCCGCCGAGCCCACGGGCAGCGGATCCCCGTGGGCTCGGCCGGTCACCGGCGACTCAGCTGGTCGCCTTCTTGGCCTCGTCGACCGCCTTCGCCCAGGCGGCGTCCGGGCTGAGCTTGCCGCGCTCGGCCGCCTGCATCTGCGGCTCGAAGACGGTCTCCCAGATCTGCTGGTGCTTGGCGCCGAGGAAGACCGGCTTCATGTTCTTGACGCTCTCACCGAAGATCTGGCCGGTGGGCGCGCCGCTGAAGTAGTCGCTCTTCTTGTCCTTGAACGCCGGGTCCTCGAGGCCGGCGATGTCGGACGGCATCGCGCCCGCCTCCTTGAACGCCGCCAGGTGCCCCTCCTTGCTGGTCAGGTACTTGGCCAGCAGGTACGCCTCCTTCGGGTGCTTGGTCTGCGCCGGAACCGCCAGGTAGGAACCACCCCAGTTGCCGCCGCCGCCGGGGATCTTGGCGATGTCCCACTTGCCGGAGTTGGCCGGGCCGGACTTCGGGGCGATGACGCCCTCGGTCATCCAGGACGGGCACGGGAGGGTGGCGAACGCGGAGTTCTTGAAAGCCCCGTCCCAGTCGGCGCTCCACCGCTGGGTCTTGGCGGTCAGCCCGTCCTTGGCCATCTGCAGGCCCATGTCCCAGGTCTGCTTGACCACCGGGTTGGTGTCGCCGATGAACTTGTTGTCCTTGTCGAAGAAGAAGGTCTCCGAGTTCTGCATGACGTACGGCTGCATCAGGCTGGTCGCGCTGTCCAGCCAGGCGGCCTTGACCTTGCCGCTGGCCTTGAACTCCTTGCCCAGCGCGATGTAGTCCTGCCAGGTGGCCATCCGCTTCGAGACCTCGTCCCGGTCGGTGGGCAGACCGGCCTGCTGGAACAGGTCCTTGCGGTAGCACATGGCCAGACCGCCGACGTCGGTGCCGAGCGCGATCAACTTCTTGCCGTCCGGCGTCATGGCGTTGTTCCACTTCCACTCGGGGAAGTTGGCCTTCAGCTCACCGGCGCCCAGGTCGAGCAGGTTGGCGAACTTGTCGTGGTTCTGGACGTACCCGAACAGGACGCCCTCCTCCAGACCGACGACGTCGCCGGCACCGCTGCCGGCGGCGAGCCACTGCACCAGCTTCGGCTGGAAGTCCCGCAGCTCGCCCATCTTCTGGTGCTCGACCTTGATGTTCGGGTTGGCCGCCTCGAAGTCCTTGATGGCCTGGTCGTAGCCGAAGTTCTGGAAGGTCTGCAGGACCAGCTTGACCTGGCCGCCCTCGCCGGTCGATCCCCCGTCGTCCTTCTTGCTGCACGCCGCGCTGCCGAGAGCAACGCCCGCGGCGAGCACGGCGACCGCGACAGTGCGGAGCCGGCGCCTCATGACGCTCATCCCTGACCCCTCTCAGGTGGGTGGTTCGTGTGGTGGTTTCTGACCCGCGCCCACCCGTCGGACGGGCAGGTCACGTGTGGTGAGGCATTGGTTCCGGGGCGCCGCCGCGACGAGCGGTGTGGCTTGCGACACACGCCGCACGGGAGCGCTCCCATGAGATTGCCGGGAGGTGTCAGGGGTGTCAATAGACCGATGGGAGCGTTCCCAGATCGTTACCGCGTCGACTCTTCGCGTGGGCGCGGAGGCGCGGTCAGCAGAAGCGGCGCAGCAGGGTGGTGGCCCGGTCGGCGACGAAGAGGTCCGGCTCGAAACCGGCGCCCGCCCACTCCCGCATCATCCGGTGCTCGGCGTGCGCGGGGTCGGCCAGCGCGGCCAGCAGGACGGCGTAGCCGGCGGGGCCGCCGATGTCCTCCGGCGGGCAGGCGCGCTCCCCCTCGACGCAGACCGGGTAGCGCTCGTCCGGGTCGGCCGCGCAGACGTCCTCGACCACGAGGTCGTGCTCCCACCAGTCGCCGAAGTCGTAGGTGTAGCGGAACCGGTCACCCTTGCCCACCACCGCGTCCACCCGGACGTCCAACTCGTCGCGCAGCGCCAGCTCGCCGTCCGGGTCGGGCTCGCCGTACTGGCGGCCGTCGATGTCGAACGAGTGCAGGTGGCAGTCCCGCCAGCCCATCGCGTGCTGGACCACCCGGTGCAGCCGGTCCAGGGTGTAGCCGCCCGGGACCAGCACCCGCCGCCACACCGGCGGCCGGACCCCGGCGAGGGAGACCTTCAGCTGGAAGATCTGACGCGACATGCTGTCCCATCCTTCCTCGGCATAGGCTGCCTACATGATCTGCCGAGCGTGCCGGGAGCGACGGCACGACGACTGTCCAGGCCGGAAGTGGTGCGACTGCCAGCACCGTACCCCCGAACCGACCCCTCCGGTCACCGGTCCGGCCGGCGAATGAGCGTCGGAACCCCGATCGAACGGATCTGGCCGGCACCCGTCACCGGGCCACTGACCGACCCGGAACTCGCCGCGCTCTACGGCCGCGCGCCGCACCCCCACCTGCGGGTGAACTTCGTGGCCAGCGCCGACGGCGCGGTCACCCTGGACGGCTACTCCGCCGGGCTCTCCGGCGAGCCGGACAAGCGGGTCTTCGGCCTGCTGCGGATGCTCTGCGACGGCCTCGTGGTGGCCGCCGGCACGCTGCGCCACGAGGGCTACCGGGCGGTGCGGCTCGGCGAGACGCGCCGGGCCTGGCGCCGCGAGCAGGGCCTGGCCGAATACCCCACCCTCGTGGTGGTCTCCGGCTCGCTGGACCTCGACCCCGCCCAGGCGTGCTTCGCCGACGCGCCGGTCCGGCCGCTGGTGCTCACCCGGGCGACCGCCGAACCGCCGCCCGGGCTGACCGAGGTGGCCGATCTCGTCCGGTGCGGCGCGGAGCGGGTCGACCTGGCCGCCGGCCTGGCCGAGCTGCGCCGGCGCGGGCTGGGCCAGCTGCTCTGCGAAGGCGGGCCGCAGCTGTTCGGCGCGCTCACCGCGGCGGACCTGGTGGACGAGCTCTGCCTGACGGTGGCGCCGCTGCTCGCCGGCGCCGGCCCGGGCCGGATCACCGGCGGGGACGGCAGCGCCC
>NZ_JBSSLX010000119.1:0-17586 GCF_053890995.1 Micromonospora sp. I033
CGCGGGACGTCGACACGCTCTCCGTGCTGGTGGCCCAGACCGTTGCCGGCATGCAGGGCAGCTCCAGCGGCGAGGTGACCGCCTCCGGCCTGAAGCGCACCCTGCTCCGCAAGGACCCCACGTTCAGCGAGTCCGACTACGGCTTCCGCACCTTCGGGGAGCTGCTGCGCCACCTGGCCGGGCACAACGTCATCGAGCTGGCCGCGGGACCCGCCAAGGGTGACCCGGAGGTGTCGCTGCCCGAACGGGGCGACCGGGAGGTGGCCTTCGCACTGTTGCGGTCCGTGGTGGTGGACCTGGCCGGCGAGGGCGGCGCGGTGGCGCTGTCCGGCCTGAAGGACCAGCTCCGCCGGGCGCGGCCGGACTTCAGCGAGAAGAAGCTCGGCTACCGCAGCTTCCTCCAGTTCTGCAAGGCCGCCGCCACCAGTGGCGCGGTGGAGCTGCGGTGGAGTCCGGAGGCCGAGGACTACCTGCTCACCCCGCACACGCCCTGACGGTCGGGCCCGCCCCGGCTCAGGTCCGGCGGCACAGCAGCGGGTCGAGAACGGGCAGCCGGAGCGGGTCCAGGCAGATGCCCGACGCGGCGGGGTCGGTCGGGGAGGGCGAGCCGGTCGGCGACGTGGTGGGGCTTCCGGTCGGGCTCACCGTCGGAGGCGGGCTTCCGGTCGGGCTCACCGCCGGCGGGGTCGTCGACGGTACCGGCGCCGCGGTCGTCGTGGCCCGGGACGGCGCCGGAAGCACGGCCTGCTCCGTGCCGACCGGGATGGGGGTCGCGGTGACGGTTTGCCGCTCGGTCCCGCCGGCCGGCGACGGGAGCGGGCCGCTGTCGCGCTCGCCCGGTGGGCCGACGGCCGGGTCCGGCGCGAGGTCGTCGTCCGCGGCCCCGGCCGGGCTGCCCGTGGCCGGCTCCGCCCGCTGCACCGGGCCGGCCGAGGCGGGCCAGGTGCCCGCGGCCGTCACGCCGAGCAGCACCGCGATCGCCACGGCTCCGGCCGCGACGAGGCGCTCCGGACGGCGCCGTGCCGCCGGGGCGTCCTCGACGCCGAGCGGTCGCGGTGGCCGCGGCCGGGCCGCGCGGTGGGCGGCCAGCACCGCGTCGACCTGCGCGGCGACCGCGTCGCGGGCCCCGGTGGCGGCGGCGTACGCCAGGGTGAGGTAGAAGCGGAAGTTCGCCGCGCCGGCGACCGGCACCCGGAGCCCGGACGGCCGCTGGCCGTCCCCGGGGTGCAGCAGGGTGAGCGGCAGGTCGGGGTGGTGCCCCAGCCCGAGCAGGTCAGGATGTGCCCACTCGCGCACGCCGGCCGGCCCGGTGAAGGCGACCCGCCGGTCGGTCACCACGACGACGCCGGTGTCGACCACCCGCAGCCCGGCCGGGAGCGGGCCGTCGACCGGGTCGAGCAGCTCCGCGCTCAGCGTCGGGTCGGGCGCGGCGAGCCCGGGCAGGTGCCGGGCCTCCGCCTCGACCAGCTCCGCGACCGGCAGGATCCGGTAGACGACCTCGCCGTCGCCGAGCCGCACCGGCAGCTCGGTGCCGGGCAGGGCGCACCCGTGGAACCCGGTCGCCTCGATCCGCAGCCGCTCCAGGTGCTCGTTGCGCCGGCGCCACTCCCGGGCCGCCGCCTCGTACGCGCGCCGCCGGCGTTCGTTCTCGCGCCGCGCCCATGCAATCTGTCGTCCCAGTTCGGGGTGAGGCCCGACCGGGGTGGACCGTCTCGCCGTCACACCCGGTACAACGCCCTCCACCCACCGTGGACACGTGAGGATGGCTATCGTCCGGGTTGGTGGGGATACGTCCATGCCTACAATCGGCGCATGCCTGAGATCGTCCAGCTGCTGGCCTCGCCGGTGCACCGCTACGTGGGCCGGCCGGCCGACGGCCCGGCCCCCGCGCCGCCGGGCGAGCTGGTCGAGCAGGTCCGGCTCCGGGCCGGCCTGGGCATCGTCGGCGACCGCTACTTCGGCCGGCCGGCGCACCGCGAGGCGAGCGTGACCCTGATCGCGCAGGAGTCGCTGCCCGCCGGCGCCGACCTCACCCAGGTCCGGCGCAACGTGCTGACCAGAGGCATCGCCGTGGACGAGCTGGTCGGCCGGGTGCTCACCCTGGACTCCGGCGACGGGCCGGTCAGCCTGCGGGTGCACCGGGCCGCCCCGCCCTGCGCCTGGCTGGACGTGACCATCGCGCCCGGCACCTGGAAGGCGCTGCGCGGCCGGGGCGGCGTCCGCTGCGCCCCGCTCACCGACGGCGTCCTGCGGGTCGGGCCGGTCGAGGTGACCATCGACGCCTGACCCGGCCCGGGAACTTTCCGGCCCCGCCGCCCGACCAACCTGCGACCGTCCGTCGGCGCGGGTGGCAGGGAGGACGGCAGCGATGAACCGAGCGGGGCCGGCGCCCGTACCGTGGGTCATGACGCTGGTGGACCGGCGGGCCGGTCGCGGATGAGCCCCGAGGCCGACGACGAGCAGGTGACCCGGTGGGCGCACCGGGCCGGCCGGGGCGACCAGCAGGCCGCGGCGGCGTTCGTGCGGGCCCTCCAGGGCCCGGTGTGGCGGTTCCTCGCGCATCTGGCCGGCCCCACGGAGGCCGACGACCTGACCCAGGAGACGTTCCTGCGCGCGCTGCGCAACCTGCCCGGTTTCGCCGGGCGGTCCTCGGCGCGTACCTGGGTCTTCACCATCGCCCGCCGGGTCGCCGTGGACCACGTCCGGGCGGCGACGGCGCGCCCCCGGGTGGCCGCGCTGCCGGACTGGCAGGCCGCGGCCGAGGCGGCCGGGGCGGTCACCCCGGGCGGGGACGAGGCGGTCACCCTGCGCGGGCTCATCGCCGGGCTCGCCCCGGAGCGCCGGGAGGCGTTCGTGGCCACCCAGGTCGTCGGCCTCTCCTACGCCGAGGCGGCCCAGGTGTGCGGCTGCCCGGTCGGCACCATCCGCTCCCGCGTCGCCCGGGCCCGCGAGGACCTGGTCGCCGCCTGGCACGGCGACGCCCGGCCGGCCCGGGGTAGCCGGGTGGTCTGAGTACGGCCGGCCGTCAGGCGGCCCGGCGGTCGCGGGCCTGCGCGGCGTAGGGCGTGGGTGGCAGCAGGCGCAGCGGGGCCGGCTCGGTCGGCTCCTCGGTGCGCAGCGACCAGCGCGAACCGGACGACCGGCCCGGCCGGGGCGGCGCGCCGCCGGGGCGCCACCGGGGCCGGGCGAGCAGCACCATCACCACCCAGCCGACCAGCAGGAAGCCGTGGCTGACCAGCCGCTGCACCGCCACCTGCCCGGTGATCAGGTCGTTCACCGACAGCAGCACCAGGGTGGCGACGAACGCGCTGAGCATCGGCAGCAGTCCGGTGGGGGCGGAGCGCCGCAGCGCGACGTAGAGGAATCCGGCGCCCACCGCCACGTTCCAGGCGGCCGACTCGTGCCACAGGTGCTGGCCGGTGGCGTGGCCGTGGTCGATGACCGTCTCCCGGCCGACCTGGGCCAGCCCGAGCACGAGCTGCACCGCGCCGAGCAGCCCGAGCACCCCGCGCAGCCCGAGCGCGGTCCGCTCCCGCCACCCGGGCCGGGCCGGCGGCGCGGCGGCGAGCACCGCGTCGACCAGATCGGGCACCCGCGGGGCGAGCTGCGTACGGGCCCGCCGGGTCACCCGGGCGGCCGCCTCGAACCAGCCCCGGCAGCCGGCGCAGCCCGCCAGGTGCGCCTCGGCCGCCGCGCTCTCCGACCGGGTCGCCTCCCCGTCCAGCTGCGCCGACAGGATCTCCCGCCACTGCTCACACGCCATGTACAGGTAGTCGTCGCCGGCGGCCGCCTGGTTCCCGACGGGGTGCCGCCGGCCGCGGCCGGTGTGTCATCGTGGTCCTTCCGGTCCGGCCGGCGACGGGTCCGAGTGGGGAGGTCTGGCGATGGGGGAGGGCTCGTCCGGGCCGCTGCGCGGCGTCCTCGTCGCGGACTTCTCCCGGATCCTGGCCGGGCCGTACGCGACCATGCTCCTCGCCGACCTGGGCGCCGACGTGATCAAGGTCGAGGCGCCGGGCGGCGACGACACCCGCACCTGGCAGCCCCCGGTCCGCGACGGGGTCTCGACCTACTACCTCGGCGTCAACCGCAACAAGCGCTCGCTGGTCCTCGACCTCGCCGATCGCGGCGACGCGGTGCTGGCCCGCCGGCTCGCCGCCCGCGCCGACGTCATGATCCAGAATTTCCGGCCCGGCGCGCTGCGCCGCTTCGGCCTCGACCACGACACCGTCACCGCCGCCAACCCTCGGCTGGTGTACGCCTCGATCAGCGGGTTCGGCGCGGCCGGCGGCGCGGACCTGCCCGGGTACGACCTCATGGTGCAGGCGGCCTCCGGCCTGATGAGCCTGACCGGGGCGTCCGACGGCCCGCCGTACAAGGCGGGGGTGGCGGTCTTCGACGTGATCGCGGGGCTGCACGCGGCGGTCGGGATCCTCGCCGCGCTGCACCACCGGGCGGCCACCGGGGTCGGCCAGCACGTCGAGGTGGACCTGCTCTCCTCGGCCCTGTCCGGGCTGGTCAACCACGCCAGCGCGCACGTCGCCGGGGGAGTGGTGCCGCACCGGATGGGCAACGCCCACCCGAGCATCGTGCCCTACGAGCCGCTGCCCACCGCCGACGGCGAGCTGGTGGTGATCGCCGGCAACGACGGCCAGTTCCGGGTCCTCTGCCAGGTGCTCGGCCTGCCCGGGCTGCCGGACGACCCGCGGTTCCGGCGCAACCAGGACCGCACCGCGCACCGCGACGCGCTGCGGCCGCTGCTGGTGGCCGCCCTGGCCCGGCGGACCAGCGCCGAGTGGTTCGGCGAGCTGCGCGCGGCCGGGGTGCCGTGCAGCCCGATCAACACGGTCGCCGACGGGCTGGCCCTGGCCGAGGGGCTCGGGCTCGACCCGGTGGTCACTGTCGACGGCGTGCCGGGGGTGCGAAACCCGATCGGCCTGTCGGCCACCCCGCCCCGCTACGACCTGCCGCCGCCGGGGCTGGACGAGCACGGCGCCGAGCTGCGTGCCTGGCTGGGCGGCTGAGCGGTCAGCGCCGCGCGGCGGCCAGCAGGTCGTCGACCAGCCCCGTCGCGGTCTCCGCCGCGGCGGTGCCGTCCGGGCGCCCGGCGCTGCCGTAGAGACCCTCGACGACCAGCCAGATCCGGTCGGCGAGCCGGCCCGGGTCGGTCACGTCGAGCCGGGCCACCAGGGCGTCGATCTCGGCCCGGGTGTCGCGGAGGTAGTCCCGGGCCACCCGGCCGGGCTCGCCCGCGTCGCCGGGGAACTCGGCGAGGTAGAGGCGGAACGCGCAGCCGCGGAAGTCCGGCCGGGTGGCGGTGGCGGCGATTTCCGCGACCAGCGCGCGCAGCCGCGCCGCCGGGTCGTCGGGCAGCCCCTCGGTCGCCGCCGCGCCGGCCCGCTCACGCTCCCGCCGGCAGGCCCGCAGGTACGCGGCGACCAGGTCGTCCTTGCTGGGGAAGTGGGTGTAGAGCAGATTCTTGCCGCAGCCCGCGGCGTCGATCACCTGGTTCATCCCGACGGAGCGGACACCGTGCCGGTAGAACAGCTCCCCGGCGGTGCGCAGGATCCGCTCCCGGCTGCCCGGGGTCGCGGTGCGGGCCATCGTTCCTCCTTCCCTGGCGCTGTGGCGAGGATAACGGACCGATCGGTCCGGCAGCGATTGACCGGGCTGCGATCTACGGCGCAGTATCGGACCACTCGGTCCCGGACCGATCGGTCCGGCAATGGTCCCCAGGAGGCAGCCATGCGCGACGCGGTCATCGTCGAGGCGGTACGGACCCCGGTGGGTCGGGCGAAGCGGGGCGGGGCGTACCTCGACGTCCACCCGGTCGACCTGCACGCCCACGCGCTGCGCAGCCTGGTGGCCCGGGTGCCGGGGCTGGACCCGGTCGAGATCGACGACGTGGTCGGCGGCGCCGTCGCCCAGGTCGGCGAGCAGAGCACCAACACCACCCGGCTCGCCGCGCTCGCCGCCGGCTTCCCCGAGTCGGTGCCCGGGGTGACCGTGGACCGGCAGTGCGGCAGCAGCCAGCAGGCGCTCAGCTTCGCCGCCCAGGGCCTGGTCGCCGGGGCGTACGACATCGTGGTCGCCTCCGGCGTCGAGTCGATGAGCCGGGTGCCCATCGGCAGCGCGGCCGTGGTCGACGGGGTCCGCACCGACTTCGCCGGGCCGGGCGTCGCCGCGCGCTACCCCGGCGGGCTCGTCCCGCAGGGCGTCGCCGCCGAGCTGATCGCCCGCAAGTGGGGCCTGTCCCGCACCCGGCTCGACGAGTACGCCGCCACCAGCCACCAGCGGGCCGCCGAGGCGTGGCGGCAGGGGCGGTTCGCCGGCCAGGTCGCCCCGCTGCCCGGGATCGACCTGGCCATGGACGAGACCATCCGGCCCGGGACCACCGTGGCCCGCCTCGCCGAGCTGCCGCCGTCCTTCGCCGCCGAGGGGTGGACCGCCCGCTTCGGCGAACTCGACTGGAAGGTCACCGCCGGCAACTCCAGCCCGCTCAACGACGGCGCGGCGGCCCTGCTGCTCACCACCGCCGAGACCGCCCGCCGGCGTGGCTGGCGACCCCGGGCGCGGATCCACACCGCCACCGTGGTCGGCGACGACCCGATCCTCATGCTCACCGGCATCATCCCGGCCACCGCCAAGGCGCTCGCCCGAGCCGGCCTCACCATCGACGACATCGACGCGTTCGAGGTGAACGAGGCGTTCTCGTCGGTCGTGCTGGCCTGGCTGGCCGAGACCGGCGCCGACCCGGCGAAGGTGAACGTCGACGGCGGCGCGATCGCGATCGGCCACCCGCTCGGCGCCAGCGGCGCCCGCCTCGCCACCACCCTGCTGCACGTCCTCGAGCGCACCGGCGGCCGCTACGGCCTGCAGACGATGTGCGAGGCCGGCGGCACCGCCAACGCCACCATCATCGAACGCCTCGACGGCTGACCGGCCGGCCGCCGGGGGGCGGTCAGTCGGCGATGCCGCTGAAGCCGACCACGTGCTCCGCCCGCAGCCGGACCAGCAACTCGCCCGGGACGGCGTTGCGCCGGCCGTATTCCTCGGCGCGCTCGGCGCCCATGTAGCGGGCGGCGATTCGGGTGGACCAGGGCAACGACTCGACCGGGTCGTCAATGAGAGTCACCGGGCCCCGCACGGTGACGAAGGCGTAGGGCGGGTGCTCCTCGTCGACGCTCAGCGCGGCCCGGGGGTCGCGGGCCAGGTTGCGCCCCTTGACGCTGCTCTGGCCGGTGTTGAAGACGATGTCGTCGCCGTCGAGCACGAACCAGATCGGCGCCACGTGCGGGGAGCCGTCGGCCCGCACGGTCGCCAGCTTCCCGGTCCGGGTGCCGGCGGTCACGAACGCCCGCCACTCGTCGTCGCTCATCCGCTGCGCCATGCGGCCATTCTGGCGCACCCCCCTGACGCTCCGGCCGGGACCCGCTCCCAGCGAGTTCACAGCCGTGCGACCTGTCCGGTGGGCTCGGCCCGACATAGCCTCGGACCGGCCCGCCACCCGTCCTGACCTGGGGAGATCACGTGTCGTACCCGACCACCGCCGGACCGGCCGGTCCGGTCCGGCCGCGCCGGTCCGCGCGGCGGCCCTGGCCGCGCTGGGCCCGGTGGTGCGTGGCGGTCGGCACCACGCTGATGACGTTGAGCGGCGTGGCGCTGGGCGGCAGCGCCTACCTGCTGCACGCGGCCACCGGCGAGGTCACCCGGCAGAACCTGCTCGGCGCCGCGGCCGCGCCGGCCGAGCAGCACCGGACGATCACCGGGGCCAAGAACATCCTGCTCGTCGGGGTCGACACCCGTCCGAACCAGGACCCGAGCCAGCTCACCCGCGCGGACTCGATCATCCTGCTGCACATCCCCGCCGACCACAGCCAGGCGTACCTGGTCTCGCTGCCCCGGGACTCGCTGGTCACCATCCCGGCCTACGACAACGGGGCGACGCCGTTCCGGGGCGGCCAGAACAAGATCAACGCTGCCTTCGCGTTCGGCAGCCGGGGGCTGACCGGCCCCACGGCCCTCTCGCACGGCTTCGAACTGCTGGCGCTGACCGTCCGCGACCTGACCGGCATCACCCCCGACGCCGGCGCGATCATCGACTTCCAGGGCTTCAAGAAGATCGTCCAGGTGCTCGGCCAGGTCTGCATGTACGTCGACGAGACCACCACCTCGATCCACGTCGGGCACGACGCCTCCGGCAAGCCCGCCGCGCCGTACGCGATCAACCCGGACGGCACGGTGAACCACCGCATCCCCGGCGTCACCCCGAACGTCTACACCAAGGGCCAGCACTGCCTCGACCCGGCGCAGGCGCTGGACTTCGTCCGGCAGCGGGACCTGCTGGCCAACCACGACTTCGACTACGGCCGGCAGCGCCACCAGCAGCAGTTCGTCAAGGCGGTGCTCGCCCAGGTGGTCAGCCAGGGACTCGACTCGCCCACGAAGCTGCCCGGGCTGCTCTCGGCAGTCGGCCGCACGATGACCGTGGACGACGGCGGCATTCCCCTCGCCGACTGGGCCTTCGCCATGCGCGGCGTCAAGCCCGACAAGATCACCACGCTCAAGACCAACGGTGGCACCTTCAACAGCCGTACCGTGCCGGGCGTCGGCAGCGCCGAGATTCTCAGCCCGACCAGCGTGCAGCTGCTGCACGCGGTGCGCGACGACACCGTCGCGGCGTTCGTGGCGGCCCACCCGAACTGGGTGGCCGACTCCGGCCCGACCACCGCCGACCACTGATCCGGCGCGACAGCCTGGGCTCCACGCGGTCCGGCGGCCGGGATGACGGACTCCCAAAGCGCTGAAGCGGGTCTCAGGGCTGGAAGCACTCGGGACCCCAGCAGCTCGCGTCCGCCGGCAACTCCCACCAGTGCGGCATCATCGTCGGCCGCCACGCCGGATCCGGCTGGAAGTCCATCCACTGGCCGTCGAAGGGCGCAGCCCCGGCGCGGGCCAGGGTAAGCAGTCGTTCGCCCTCGGCCCGGACCTCGGCGGCCTCGAGCAGCGACAGCCGCCGGGTCGGCTGGCCGGCGCCGTCAACCCGGCGCATGGCCTGTGAGCCCGCCTCGATCCACAGCGCCAGCCCGCGCTCGTCATCGCTGACCACCCGCCCGCACAGCACCGAGCCGACCCGGCCGTCCGGGTACAGGTGCCGGCGGACGATCGTCTGCCCGCGCTCAAAGATCATTCGAGCACGATGACCACACGATGCCCGGTGATCGGTCCCGTTCTTTGGGCGATCGGCCCCTTCGGCAGCCGTTAACTGAGTTGCTCGGCCAGTGCCACGATGATGCCCTGGGGGCCGCGGACGTAACAGAGCCGGTAGATGTCCTCGTACCGCTCCACCTCGCCGACGAGTTCGGCGCCGTGGGTCCGCAGGCGGGCAACCACGTCATCGATGTCGTCGACGGCGAACATGATGTTACGGATGCCCAGCGTGTTCGGCGGTGCGACGGATGGCTCGGCGCTGACCGCCGCCGGCGAGCGGAACGTCGTCAGCTCCACCTTGCCGTGGCCGTCCGGGGTCCGCATCATGGCGATGTCGACCCGGACGTCGTCGAGTCCGTTGACACGGTCCACCCACCGTCCCTCGATGGGCGCCTCGCCTTCCAGCTCCATCCCGAGTTCGGTGAAGAACGCGACAGCAGCCGCGAGGTCGTCGACGACTATGCCGACGTGGTCCATCCGCTGGAGCGCCATGTCCCGAGCATATGGGCAGGATGCCTGGCTGGCGGGACTCCTCAGGCCAGCGGCATGGGTGGTTGATGACACCGGTCATGCCGTCGCGCAGAAGTCCCGGCGGGCCGCGACCCTGACGTGACAACCGCTGCCGCGTCTGCCGGATCGGTGGCTGGAGAATGAGGATATGCCCTTGATCGACTCCGTCCGTCGAATCGCTGCGGTTCTGGCGCATCTGGCGCCTCCGTATGGGCCGCTGGAGCTGCCACCGCCGGTGTCTCCGGAGGAGCGACTCGACGACATCGCCCCCGGTTATGCCCAGTTCCTCCGCCTCGCTGACGGGGCTACCTGCGGAAGCACGGGCGACATCCGGCTGTGGCCCGCAGCATCCGTGCGCCAGACGGCGTGGATGGCTGACGGCCTGGCGGGCGGTGCTGCGCGGTGGTGCGCGGTCGCGGACGTCCTGCAGAATCCTGTCTTCGTCGAGCGTGCAACCGGCGAGGTGTGGTGGTTCTCCGACCTGAACATCGTCTGGTACACCGACACCGAGCTTGCCAGCTTCGCCAAGCTGGCTGACGAGGTCGCCGGGTTCATCGACTACCTCATCCTCGGTCCTGGGTACGTCCAGCACCTCGGGCGAGACGACCCGTGGCTAGCGGCGCTGTCAACCAGCCAGTGAGGTGCGCCAGCTCGGCCGACTGTGACACAGTCAGCCGAGCTGGCCTGGAGAAGGTGCCCGAGCCGGGGCTCGCACGCGGTCGCCGCCGTGAGGTGCCGGCGTCAGGTGCGCGGCGCGGCCACGGCGGCCTGGGCGTCGACGACGCCCCAGCCGTACAGCGGCGTGTAGACGCCGCGCAGCCCGACGATCGGGGTCCGGGCGGTCGACATCAGCACCGCGTACACGTCGGCCACGCCGCGCCCCTGGGCGGCCAGCAACGCCGCGACCCCGGCCACGTACGGCGTGGCCATCGACGTGCCGGCGTAGGCGTCGTAGTCGCCCTGCCCGCAGGTGGCCGCGCCGGCGCCCACCGGGACGCTGGACCAGATGTCGTCGTCGCAGTTGACGAGGCCGGCGCCACCGGGCGCGGCCACGACCTTCAGGTCAGCCTTCACACCCAGGTTCGAGTACCACGCCTTGAGCTCGTTCCGATCGGTGGCGGTGACGCAGAGCGCTCCGGCCTCCCAGGCCGGGGTGTCGCACAGCGGCGCGGTCTCGTTGCCGGCGGCGGCGATGACGGCGACGCCCTTCGCCTGCGCGTACGCGATCGCCGCGGTCGTCTCCGACTCCAGACCGGTGAGGGTGAGGGCCTGGCTGCCGGGCAGCGCGCCGAGGCTGAGGTTGACCACCTTGGCGCCGTGGTCGGCCGCGTAGCGGATGCCGGCGGCGATGTCGGCGAAGCTGCCGCTGCCCGCCTCCAGCACCTTGATCGGCATGATCTTCGCGTCGCGGGCGACGCCGGCGACACCGACACCGTTGCCCGTGGCCGCGGCGGCGATACCGGCCACGTGGGTGCCGTGCTCGTCGCCGGCGTCGGGCACGCCGTTGGGGCCGCGCCAGTCGCCGTTGCCGCAGGAGGTCGTGCCGCAGTCGACGAAGGTCGCGCCGGGGACGAGCTTGGCGGCCAGATCCGGGTGGCCGAGGTCGATGCCGGTGTCCACCACCGCGATGACCACGCCCGCCCCCGTGCTGGTCGCCCAGGCCTGCTCGGCATGGATCTGCCGCAGGCCCCACTGCTTGTCGTACAACGGATCGTTGACGGCCGCCTCGGCGGGCGCCGCCGCGACCGCCACGAGCGCGGTGACCACCGCGGTGCCGGCGAGTAACCGGGTGAACGACATCAGATCTCCCCTCCCACGGACAGCACTTCATCTATGGATCGGGGATCGGGCGCGAAACGCAACAGCGACGGGATCGCCCGGCCCTGCCGGGCGTGACGCGGGCGTGACGGCGGGGCGACGGGCGCGCGGGACCCTCGGCGGCGTGAGCAGCTTCCCGGGCAGCCCGCGTACCCTCCGCGGCGCCATCGTCGCGGTGGACCCGCTGGGGCCGCTGTCCCGGGTGGTGGTGTTCCAGTACAACCCGGACCAGGTGCAGCGCACCATCGCCCCGCGCTCCGGCGGGGAGTCCGGGCAGCGCGCCGCCGACGCGCACCGGGCGTGGGGCGCGCCCACCGAGACGATCACCATGACGGTCGACGTCGACGCCGCCGACCAGCTGGAGACCGGTGACCCGGTCGCCGCCACCGTCGGCGTGCTGCCCCAGCTCTCCGTGCTGGAGATGCTGCTGCACCCGGGCAGCGTCCGGGTGATCGCCAACTCGGTGCTGCTGGCCGCCGGCACCATCGAGATCCTGCCGGTGGAGCTGCCCATGGCGGTGCTGGTCTGGGGGCCGGCCCGGGTGGTGCCCGTGCGGATCACCCAGCTCGGCGTCACCGAGCAGGCCTTCAACCCGGCGCTGAGCCCGATCCGGGCCACCGTGGACGTCTCCGCCCAGGTGCTCACCTACGACGACCTGCCGCTGACCGACGTCGGCTACGGGCTCTACCTCGCGCACCTGGTCACCAAGGAGGTCCTCGCCATGGTGGGCGCCGTCACCGGCGCCGTCGACGCCGTCACCGACCTGGCCGGAGCGTGACATGACCGGGCGCTACGACTCCGTACCCGTCGCCGGAACGAGCGTGCCCGACGGCACCGGCGGCCTGCGCGAGGTGCGCTACCTGCGGCGGCGGCCGCTGCCGGAGCCGCGCGACGTGCGGGCCGCGGCCACCCACCGGGTGACCGCGGGGGACCGGCTCGACCTGGTCAGCCACCGCTACCTGGGCGACGCCACCGCCTGGTGGCGGATCGCCGACGCCAACGGGGCGCTCGACCCGGAGGCGCTGACCGGCCCCGATGCCGAGGGCGAGCTGATCGTCATCCCGCTGCCGGGGGTGTGACGTGCTGCTCGGGTCCGGGCTGCGGCTCACCGTCCTCGCCGGACGGACCGTGCCGCTGCCGCTGTCGGTGGAGCTGGCCCAGCGCTGGCGCTCCACCCGGGTCACCGAGAGCGACGCCGAGCGCAGCGCCTTCTCCCTGGTCTTCGACGCCGGCCGGGCCGGCCCGCTCGCGGCCCTGGACAGCCCGTTCGGGCCGACCGGCCCCCTGGCCCCGTTCGCCCGGGTGGTGCTGGTGCTCACCGTCGGCGTGGTGCCCAAGGTCCTGTTCGACGGCATCGTCACCGAGACCCGCCTCGACCCGGGCACCGGCGCCGGACGGGCGACCTTCACCGTCACCGGCGAGGACGTGGGCAACCTGCTCGACCGCGAGGACCGCGACGTCGAGCACCCCGCCCTCGACGACTACCTGACCGTGCTGAAGATCCTCGCCCCGTACGCGGCGCGCGGCATCCTGCCGAAGGCCCTGCCCGCCCCGGTCACCGACCCGCCGCTGCCGATCGACCGGATCCCCACCCAGCACGGCACCGACCTGCAACACCTCGCCGAACTCGCCGAGCGGCACGGCTACGTCACCTACGTCGACCCCGGCCCGGTGCCGGGAATCAGCTCGTTCTACTGGGGACCGCCGGTCCGGCTCGGCCTGCCGCAGCCCGCGCTCGCCGTCGACCTGGGCTCGGACAGCAACGTGCGGGAGGTCTCCTTCCGCACCGAGGCGACCCGGCCGGCCACCGTCACCGGGGCGGTGCACGACCGGCGTACCGGGATCACCCTGCCGGTCGCCGCGGTGGCCAGCACCCGGCCGCCGCTGGCCGCCGTGCCGTTCGCCCTTGCCAACGCCGGGGACGTGCGGCGGCGCCGGCTGCGCGAGGGCAGCAGCGACGCGGTCTCCGCCTTCGCCCGCGCGCAGGGCGAGGTGGACCGCGGCGCCGACGCGCTGGTCGCGGAGGGCACCGCCGACGGCGCCCGGTACGGGGCGGTGCTGCGCCCCCGCGGCCTGGTCGGCATGCGTGGCGCCGGCTGGAGCCACGACGGGCTCTGGTACGTCCGCCAGGTGGAGCACGACCTCGCGTACGGCGGCTACCGGGTCGGCTTCACCCTGTCCCGGGACGGCCACGGCTCGGTCACCCCCGCGCTGCCCCGGAGCCCGTCATGACCACCCGGGAGGAGCGGCGATGACCCGGCAGTTCTTCGGCGTGTACCGGGGGAAGGTGGAGCACAACGTGGACCCGATGCTGCGCGGGCGGGTGCAGGTCTCGGTCCCGAAGGTGCTCGGCGACGGCCGGCTGGCCTGGGCCGAGCCGTGCGTGCCCTACGCCGGCAACGGCGTCGGCGGCTTCAACCTGCCGCCGGTGGGCGCCGCCGCCTGGGTGGCCTTCGAGGGCGGCAACCCCGACTACCCCGTCCTGCTGGGCTGCTACTGGCAGGTCGGCCAGTCGCCAGCGCCCGGGCTGCCGCAGCAGCGGGTGTTCCAGTCCGACTCGGTCAGCGTCACGGTCAGCGATCTGCCCATGGTGGGCGGCCTGACCATCGAGGTGGGGCCGCCGGCCGTGCTGGTCCCGCTCAAGGTGGTGCTCGGCCCCGGCGGCATCGAACTGTCCACCGGGGCCACCAAGGTCGTCCTCGACGGCGTGCGGGTCTCGGTCAACGACGGCGCGCTGGAGGTGATGTGATGCCCGCACCCCTCGTGCACCAGGGAGCCGTGGTGATCTGCGCGCACGGCGGCCAGGCCATGCCCACCGTGCCCAACCCCCGGGTACGCGTCGGCGGGCAGGCCACCGTGCTGCTCGCCGCGCCGTGGACGGTGGGGGCCTGCCCGTTCCCGCCGGTCTCCGGCGGCCCCTGCGTGACCGGCGTGTGGAGCGTCGGCAGCGTCCGGGTGCGCTCGATGGGTCAGCCCTTCGTGCTGGCCTCCGGCCTGGCCACCTGCGCGCCGACCGGGGTGCCCCTGACGGTCACCGCCAGCCAGTTCCGGGCGGTGGCGACGTGACCGCCGGCCGGCACGTCGGCTTCCCGCTGCGCGTCGGCGGCCGGGGCCGCACGGCCCTGGTCGGCGACGAGGAGTACCTGCGCGGCCTGGTCGAGGCGGTGCTCTTCACCCGCCCCGGCGAACGGGTCAACCGGCCCGACTTCGGCAGCGGCGTGGACCGGCTGGTCTTCGCCCCGGCCGGCGACGAGGTGGCGCACGCCACCCGGGCGCTGGTGCACGGCGCGCTGCAACGCTGGCTCGGCGACCTCGTGCAGATCGACGACGTGCGGGTCGAGGCGGCGGACGCCCAGTTGCGGGTCACCGTCAGCTACCTGCCGCTGGTGGCCGGGGCGGCTGTTGGCGAGCGCCGCAGCCTCACCGTCGTGGGCGGCACCCCGTGACCGCGCCGCTGCTCGACCGGGAGGCCCGCCGGGCGCTCGTCGAGGGGGAGAGCACCCTCGACGGGATCGACCACGTCGAGGTGCTGTCGAACCGGCCCGGCACCCCGGGCCACGTGCCCGGCGCGCCCCGCCAACGCACCCTCCTCGTGCATCTGCTGCGCGGCCCGGTCCCCGCCGGCCTCGACGCCGGCCGGGTCCGCGTCCTCGGCGGGGTGCGGGTCGACCCGCGGGTCAACCCGGTGCGGGTGCTCTGGGCGTATCCGGCGAACGCCGTGGCGGCCGGGCCGCCGCCGGGGGTGACGGCCGCCGACCGGGCCCTGGTGACCGGGGCGGTGCCGGCGCCCGCGCGGGGCCGGGTGCTGGTGGTGCGCACCTCCTCCAGCGGGGACTGGTCCAGCTACCTGCTGGCCCTCACCGGCCCGGGCGGCGAGGGCTTCCCGGCCGGCTTCGACGAGCCGCTGTCCACCTGCCCGTTCGCCTTCGCCGTCGACTGCCCCGACGAGCTGGACTGCCGGCCCGACGGCGGCTGCCCGCCGGTGCCCGCCACCACCCCCGCCCTGGACTACCTGGCCCGCGACTACGCGGGACTGCGCACCCGGCTGCTCGACCGGCTCGCCGTGCTGCTGCCCGGCTGGACCGACCGCAACCCGGCCGACCCGCTGGTCACCCTCGCCGAGCTGTTCGCGTATGTGGGGGACCGGCTCACCTACCGGCAGGACGCGATCGCCGCCGAGGCGCACCTGGCCACCGCGCGGCTGCGCCCCTCGGTGCGCCGGCACGCCCGGCTGCTCGACTACCGGATGCACGACGGCTGCTCGGCCCGCACCTGGCTGGCGTTCCGCACCGCCGCGCCCCTGACCCTGCCGGCGCGTACCCCGGTCGCCGGGGTCGAGGACCCGCTGCCGCCCGACGCGGGCGTGGCGGAGGCGGTGGACGCCGGCGCCACCGTCTTCGAGACCCTGGCCCCGGTGGCGCTGCGCCCGGCCCGCAACCAGCTCGACCTGCACGCCTGGGGTGACCCGGACGCCTGCCTGCCGGCCGGCGCGACCAGCGGCTGGCTGCGCCACCCGGCCGGCGCCGACCCGCAGCTGCGCGCCGGCGACGTGCTCGTCCTCGCGCCGGTCGACGAGACCGGGACGGTGGTCGGTGACGAGGCCCGCCGGCGTGCCGTCCGGCTCGACCGCGACCCGGTCCCCCGCGCCGACCCGCTCGCCCCCGCCGGTACGGTCGTCCGCGAGCTGCACTGGGCCGCCGAGGACGCCCTGGCCGTTCCGCTGCCGGTGGCCCGCCGGGCCGCCGACGGCACCGCCGCCCCGGCCGCCGTGGCGCTGGCGAACGTCGCGCTCGCCGAGCACGCCGCCGGGCTGCCCCCGCGCGGGCTGCTGCCCCCGCAGGCCCCCGCCGACGGCCCGTACCGCCCACGGCTGCCCACCGGGCGCCACCCGGTCGCCTGGACCGACGCCGTCGTGGACGAGCGCAGCGCCGCCGCCGCGCTGCGCCCCGACCCGCGCCGCGCGCTGCCCGCCGTGCTGCTCGACGACGGCAGCCGCACCTGGACGCCCGTGCCCGACCTGCTGGCCAGTGGCCGGCTCGACCCGCACGTGGTGGCCGAACCCGAGACCACCGGCGTGCTGCGGCTGCGCTCCGGCGACGGCATCAACGGCCGCCGGCCGGCGCCCGGCGCCACCCTCACCGCCTGGCCCCGGGTCGGCGGCGGCACCGCCGGCAACGTCGGCGCGGACGTGCTCACCCTGCCGCTGCCCACCTCCGCCTGGGCGGTGCCGGCCGGGGTGGTCGTCAGCAACCCGCTGCCGGCCACCGGTGGGGTCGACCCCGAGCCGGTCGACGAGGTGAAGGAGCTGGCCCCGTACGCGTTCCGCACCCAGCTGCGGGCGGTCACCAGCGCCGACCACGCCGCCACCGCCGAGGAGAACCCGGGCGTGCAGCGCGCGGTGGCCTGGCGCCGCTGGACCGGCTCCTGGTACGCCCAGGAGGTCACCCTCGACCCGGTGGCCCGCCGGGCCGGCGATCCCGCGCTCGCCGCCGAGGTCGCCGCCCTGCTCGACGTACGCCGGCTGGCCGGCACCGACGTGGAGCTGGCCCCGCCCGCGCACGTCCCGCTGGAGATCGTCCTCGGGATCTGCGTCGCTGACGGCCACCTCGCCGCCGACGTGGAACGCCGGCTGCGCGCCGAACTGTCCACCCGGGTGCTGCCCGACGGCCGGCTCGGCTTCTTCCACCCCGACCGGCTCACCTTCGGCCAGTCCCTCTACGTGTCCGACCTGGTCGCCGCCGTCATGGCCGTGCCCGGCGTCGGCTACGTCGAGGTGGCCGACGACGACGCCACCGGCCTGCGGTTCCGCCGGCTCGGCCGGCCGCCCGCCGGAGAGGTGGCCCGCGGCCGGATCGACGCCGCCGCCCGCGAGGTGCTGCGCGCGGACAGCGACCCGAGCAACCCGGAGTACGGCCGGGTCGCCTTCCACCTGCGCGGTGGCGCGTGAGCTGCGGCTGCGGTGGCGGGTGCGGGTGCGACCCGCTGCGCCCGCCCGTGCCCGAGGTGACCCACCCGCCCGGCCGGCCCGCCCTGGCCTGGCGGGTCGCCCCG
>NZ_JBSSLX010000120.1:0-17510 GCF_053890995.1 Micromonospora sp. I033
GGGGGCGTCGACCGCTCGGGAGGCTGCCGGGGACGCCACCGGACCGGAGGGTGCGGGCGGCACGGCCGCGGCGGTGCGGGCGGGCGGCGTCGGGTTGCGCTGGGCACCGACGACCGGAGACTCGGCCGGTCGGTCGGGCGTTGCGGCGGGTGCGCCGTACACCGGAGGCGCCGCGGCCGGGCGCGGCGGGACGTCCGGGCCGTGCCCGGTCCGCGCCGCCGGCTCCTCGCGGTCGGCCGGCCTGTCTTTGCCGGGCGGCGGCGCGGAGTCGGCGGCCCCGGGCAGGAACTCGACGCGCAGGTCGGCGGCGGGCGGCGTGCCGGCCGACGCCTCCGGTGCGGGCGGGTGACCGGGGCGGGCGTCCACCGCCGGCTGCCCGGCGGGATAGGCGGGAGGGCCCGCCACCTCGGGTGCCGCCGGCCGGTCGAACCGGACGCCCGGCACCGGTCGATCGCTCGGCGAGGTGGGCGGACCGGAGACGGGCGCCCCCGAAATTGGTGCGCCGGAGACGGGTGCGCCCGAGACCGGACGGCCGGGCACGGGCCTGTCGACGACCGGCGGTCCCGAAACTGGCGCCCCCGACACGGGCATGCCGGAGACAGGCGCGCCGGAGACCGGTGCGCCCGACACCGGACGGTGGGGAACAGGCCCGTCGACGACCGGCGGTCCCGAGACGGGCGCCCCCGACATCGGCATGCCGGAGACCGACGCGCCGGGGACCGGTGCGCCCGACACCGGCGCGCCGGAGGTGGGCGTCGCCCAGCCCGGTCCCGACCGGGCGGCCGGCTCCACCGGATGGCGCGTGGCCTGGTCGGGCCGGGCCGGCGGCGCCGGCTGACGCGGCTCGTCCGGCCGCGCCGGCGGCACCGGCCGCGGGCGGGCGTCGTCGGCACGCGGCGGAGGCGCCGGCATCGGCGGAACCTGCCGCTCCCCAGCACGGGTCGGGGTGGCCGGCGGCGCCGCCTCGCGTCCCTGGTCCGGGCGGGCACCGGCCGGTGGCTGCTGCCGGGCCTCGTCGGGGCGCACCGGCCGGTCCCGCAGCTCCTCCGGGCGGGTACGCGCGGCCGGCTCGACCGGCGGTCGCCACCCGTCGCCCGGGCGGGCCGTCCCTGGCTCGCCCGGCCGCCCCTGCCACCCGTCCGGCCGAGCCCGGAACTCCGGCCGGGGCCCGACGGATTCCGGCCGGGGCCCGACGGATTCCGGCCGAGGGCCGACGGGCTCCGGCCGAGGGCCGACGGGCTCCGGCCGAGGGCCGACGGGCTCCGGCCGAGGGCCGACGGGCTCCCGGCGTGGCCCGGCGAAGTCCGGCCGCGGGCCGGCCGAGTCGGGGCGACGGCCGTCGTAGCGCGCCGCTTCGTCCACGGGACGGACGGGACGGCCCTCCGGGCCGGGCCGGTCCACCGGCGGACGGTGCCGCTCGTCGGGCCGGTACGCGGCCGGCTCGGTGCGCGGCCGCCGCTCGACGACCGGCCACTCCTCGTGGTGTGGGCGGGCACGGTCGACCGGGGGACGCTGACCGTCCCGCCGCTCGTCGGGCCGGAACGCGGCGGGGCGCGACTCGCCGTACCGGCCCGGCTCGGCGCGGTACGGGTCCGCCGGCCGGCGCCCAGCCTCGGGCGCCTCCCGGTAGGTCTCGGCGCGCGCGGCACCCTCGCGGCGCGGCGGTCCGTCGTAGCCCCGGTCCAGCTCCCGGCGTGGTGGTCCGTCGTGGCTCCGGCCCGGCTCGCCACGCGGCGGGCCCTCGTAACCCCGCTCGCCCGGAGGGCGGAAGTCCTGGTCCCGGCGATCCGCCGGGCGGGGGACCCCGGCGTCGCGGCGACCGTCGAAGCCCTGCTCCCGCCGGCCGGGCACCTCCTGGTCGCGCCGGTCCGCCGGACGCCCCGGGTCGGCCTCCCGCCGGCCCGGCCGCCCGTCGAAGCCCGGGTCCCGCCGCCCCTCGAAGGCCGGCTCCCGCCGCCCGTCGAAGCCCGCCGGGCGCCCGCCGTCGAACGCGGCCTCCCGCCGATCGTGGAACGCCGGGTCCCGCCGGCCGTCGAACGCCGGCTCGCGCCGGTCCACCGGGCCGTGCGGCGGCGGACCGGTACGCGCGTCGGCAGGCGAGCGGTGCTGCTCCGGCCGGCCCGCTCGTGCCGGCGCGTGGTGCGGGCGCTCGTCCGGCTCCGGCACCCAGCCGGGCTCGGGGGCGGGGGAGACGGGCCGGTGCGGCGCCGTCCCGCGCGCCGGCTCGGGGCGCACCCACCGCTGGTCGTACCGCTCACCGGGCGGGCCGTACCGGGAACCGTCCTCGGCCCGCCGCCCGTCACCGCCCGGCCGCCCGTCGCGCCGCCGGTCGCGCTCCTGGGGGCCGGCCGGGCTGACGGGGTACGTGCCGCGCCGCCGGTCGAGGTCGTCGGGGCCGGCCGGGCTGACGGGGTACGTGCCGCGCCGCCGGTCGAGGTCGTCGGGGCCGGCCGGGCTGACCGGGTAGGCGTCCTCGCCGCCGGGAGCAGGGCTGACCGGGTGCACCTCGGCCCGGCCGACCACGGCGGCACGGCCACGCGACGCCGGCGGGGTCAGGTGCTCGAGACCGATGTCGCCCGGATAGCGCTGCCCGGGGAACTGCGGACGCCACTCGTGGGTCGGTTCCGCAGCCCAGGACGGCTCGGCCAGCTCACGCCAGCGGTCCCAGCCGCTCATCGGCCGACCCTGTCGCCGCCCGCGCGGCGCGGCCCCGGGGCCGGCTCGCGTCGCTCGCTCACGGCGATGTCACCTCGTTGGAAATTGTCGCGCTGGGCACCCCGACGTGCCGGTAGAGTCGCCCGGTCCAGCACCTCGTGGCTGCGGAAGGAGGGTAGCGGCGTGGGCTCGGTCACCGCCACTGTGGCACCGCCCACGAATCCAAACGTTACCCGATGGTTTCGGACATTCGGCGCGATAGTGGCCTCCGGCTTCCGGCGTCACGCCACCTACCGGCAGGCCGCCGTGGCGGGCGTCGTCACCAACACCGTCTTCGGCTTCCTCCGCTGCTACATCTTCCTCGCGGTGGCCGGCGCGGCCGGCACGGTGGCCGGCTACGACCGGGCCCAGCTCGGCACCTTCGTCTGGGCCGGGCAGGGGTTGCTGGCGGTGATCGCCATCTGGGGCTGGACCGAGCTGGCCGACCGGATCCGGACCGGGGAGATCGCCGCCGACCTGCTCCGCCCGGTGCACCCGGTGACCAGCTACCTCGCCGCCGACCTGGGCCGGGCCGGGTTCGCCTCGCTGGCCCGGCTGGTGCCGCCGGTGGTGATCGGCCCGTTCTTCTTCGAGGTCTACCTCCCGCGGCACTGGGCCACCCTGCCGCTGTTCGGGCTCTCCGCGCTGCTCGCCGTGCTGGTCTGCTTCGGCTGCCGCTACCTGGTCAACGCCACCGCGTACTGGCTGCAGGACGTGCGCGGGCCGATGATCCTCTGGACGCTGGGCTCCGGGGTGCTGGCCGGCCTCTACTTCCCGCTGGGCTTCCTCCCGGGCTGGCTGGAGGCCACGCTGCGGTACGCCACCCCGTTCCCCAGCCTGTTGCAGGTCCCGCTGGACGTGCTGGTCGAGCGGGAGCCGATGCCGACCGAGCTAGGCCTGGTCGGGCTCCAGCTCGGCTGGGCGGTGCTGCTGCTGGCGCTCTGCCGGCTGGTGCAGCGCCGGGCCGAGCACCGGCTGGTGGTGCAGGGTGGCTGAGCCGGGGACGCCGACCGGGGCCTGGCGGGCGTACCGGGCGCTGCTCGGGGCGCAGGCGCGGTCGCAGGCGTCGTACCGCACCTCGTTCGTGGTGGACCTGGTCGGCAACATGGGCGCCACCGTGTTCGACGTGGTGACCGTGCTGGTGCTGTTCGGGGTCACCCGGGAGCTGGGCGGCTTCACGCTCCGCGAGACGCTTGTCGTCGTCGGCCTGTCGTCGTTCGCGTTCGCCACCGCCGACCTGCTGGTCGGCAACATCGAGCGCCTGCCCCGCTACGTGCGCACCGGCCTCTTCGACGCCGTGCTCGTCCGGCCGCTGGCCGCGCTGCCCCAGCTGCTCCTCATGGACCTGCCGCTGCGCAAGGTCTCCCGGGCGATCTTCGGGCTGGCCGTGCTGATCTTCGCCCTCGGCTCGGCCGGCATCGACTGGACGCCGGGCCGGGTGGTGCTCGCGCTGGTCGCCCCGCCGGCCGCGGTGGTCTTCTTCGCCGCGGTCTTCGTCACCACGGCGACGGTGTCGTTCTACTGGATCGACTCGGGCGAGCTGGCCAACTCGGTCACCTACGGCGGGCGCGACTTCACCTCGTACCCGGTCACCGTCTACGGCGGCTGGTTCCGCGCGCTCTTCGCGTACGGGATGGGTTTCGCCTTCGTCAGCTACCACCCGGCGCTGGCGCTGCTGGGCCGGGCCGACCCGCTGGGCCTGCCGGCCTGGGTGGGCTGGGCCTCGCCGGGCGTCGCGCTGGTCGCCGCGGGGGTCGCCGCCGTGGCCTGGCGCGTCGGGATCCGCCACTACCGGAGTACGGGGTCATGAACGTCATCGAGATGGACGGGCTGCGCAAGGAGTTCACCGTCCGGGTGAAGGCCGGGCGGCTGCGCCGGGAGAAGCGGACGGTCACCGCGGTCGACGGGGTGGACCTGCGGGTGGAGCGCGGCGAGATGCTCGGCTACATCGGCCCGAACGGCGCCGGCAAGTCGACGACCCTGAAGATGCTCACCGGCGTGCTGATGCCCTCGGCGGGGCAGGCCCGGGTCTGCGGGCTCCGGCCGGTGGCCGACCGGACCCGGCTGGCGTTGCGCATCGGCGTGGTCTTCGGGCAGCGCTCGCAGCTCTGGTGGGATCTGCCGCTGCGCGACTCGTTCGGGCTGCTGCGGCACGTCTACCGGGTGCCGGCCGGCGAGCACGCGGCCCGGCTGGCCCGGTGCCGGAGCCTGCTCGACCTCGACGAGTTCCTGGACACCCCGGTCCGGCAGCTCTCCCTGGGCCAGCGGATGCGCGGCGAGCTGACCGCCGCCCTGCTGCACGGCCCCGAGGTGCTCTTCCTCGACGAGCCGACCATCGGGCTGGACGTGGTCAGCAAGCAGGCGGTCCGCGGCTTCCTGGCGGAGCTGGGCCGGGCCGGCGACACCACCCTGGTGCTCACCACCCACGACCTGGCCGACATCGAGCGGCTCTGCCGGCGCCTCGTGGTGATCGACCACGGGCGGGTGGTGCACGACGGCTCGATCGCCGCGCTGCACAGCCGGTACGGCTCCCGGCGCATGGTGGTGGCCGAGCTGGACGCCGCGCTGCCCGCGCCGCCGGTGCTGCCGGGCGCCCCCGTGCAGCGGGTGGAGGCGGACGGGCGCCGGCTGGTCTTCGCGCTGGAGTCGGCGAGCGTCGCCGAGGTGGTGGCCGGGCTGGCCGGCCTGGCCACGTTGCGGGACATCTCGATCGTGGAGCCGGACATCGAGGAGGTCGTGGCCCGGCTCTACCGCGCCCCGGCCGAGGTCGGCTGAGCGGCCGCCCTCACGGGTGCTCCATCACCAGCACGGCGAAGGTGCCGGGGGCCAGCGCCTCGTACCGGTGCGGGGTGTCGCCGGGGAAGGTGGCGTAGTCGCCCGGTCCCAGCTCGACCAGGTCGGTCTCCGGACCGACGCGCATCCGGCCGGCCGCGACCACGACGTGCTCGACGCTGCGCGGGGTGTGTGCCTCGGCGAGCCGCACGGCCCCGGGTTCCAGCTCCATCACGTAGACGTCGCGCCGGGCGTGCGGTGCGCCGGCGGCGAGCAGGGTCGCCGAGAAGTCGGCGTGCTCGGAGCGGATCCGCGGCCCCTCGCCGGCCCGGACCACCCGGACGGCGGCGGTGGGGGGTTCGACCAGGCGGCTGAACGGTACGCCCAGTGCCACCCCGAGGGCCCAGAGCGTCTCCACGCTGGGGTTGCCGGCGCCCGACTCCAGCTGGGAGAGGGTGGACTTGGCGATGCCGGCGCGGCGGGCCAGCTCGGTCAGCGACAGGCCCGCCCGGTCGCGCTCGCGGCGCAGGGCGGCCGCGATCGTGGCGAGCGGGGGAGCGGGGTCGACAGCCATTGTTCGCTCCAGTGGTCTGTTTGTTCGGTTTGACGAACACGGGTGTTCGTGTTCAGGATAATGGACATGCGTACGGCAGATCGAACGGACGACGCCCGGGTGCTCCGCGACGTCGCCGCTATCGGCGCGGCGATGGTCGCCGTGGGCGCCTCGTTCGGCGCCGTGGCGGTGGCCGCCGGCCTGCCCGCCTGGGCAACCCTGGCCATGTCGGTGCTGGTCTTCGCCGGGGGCGCCCAGTTCATGGCCGTGGGCCTGATCGCGGCGGGCAGCCCGCTCGCGGCCATCTTCGCCGGCCTGCTGCTCAACGCCCGGCACCTGCCGTTCGGCCTGGCCCTGGGCGGCACCCTGGGCCCCCGGCGCTGGCAGCGGCTGTTCGGCAGCCACCTGATGACCGACGAGGCGACCGCGTTCGCCCTGGCCCGCCCGGCCGGGTCGGGGCGCCGGCGGGCGTTCTGGCTCGCCGGGGTGGTGCTCTTCCTGGCCTGGAACGCCGGCACCGGGCTCGGCGTGGTCGCCGGCGGCGCGGTGGGTGACCCGGGCGCCCTGGGGCTCGACGCCGCCTTCCCGGCCGGGCTGGCCGCCCTGCTACTGCCCAGCCTGCGCGACCGGGAGACCCGCCGGGTGGCGCTCACCGGCGCCGGGCTGGCCGTGCTGGCCACCCCGCTGCTGCCCGCCGGGCTGCCGGTGCTGCTGGCGCTCGCCGCGCTGGTCCTGCCCGTACTGAGTCGCCGTCGGCCGACCGGCGAGCAGGACGACGCCGGGGCCGCGCCGGCCGACCCCGCCACCGGGCCGGACGACGCCGGGCCGGCCGACGCCCGGCCGGACGAGCCCGGCGGTGGGTCGGCGGACGGCGGCGAGGCGGGACGCGTCGTGCGGGCCGGGGAGGCGTCGTGCTGATCGCGGTGATCCTGGCCCTGGCCGCCGGCACCTACGGCTTCCGTGTCGCCGGAGTGCTGCTGCGCGACCGGCTGGAACTGCCCGAGTGGTCCCGCCACCTGCTGCCGGTCGGCGCCGCCGCGCTGCTGGCCGCCCTCGCCGCCACCGCGGCGCTCACCGAGGCCGGCGGCTTCGCCGGCTACGCCCGGCCCACGGGGGTGCTGGTCGGCCTGCTGCTCGCCTGGTGGCGGGCGCCCTTCGTGCTGGTCGTGCTCGCGGCGGCGGGCACCACCGCGCTGCTGCGCCTGCTCGGGGTGGCCTGAGGACGACATCGGCCCCTTCCCGCCGGGGCGGGAAGGGGCCGGCGACGGCTTCAGGTCGCGGCGCGGCGTCAGACGCGCCGAGCTGGAGTGTCGGAAGTCCGGGCGGACCCGGTCAGATCTTGTCGCCGATGTTCACCTGCGGCGCCGGCGCCCGCATCTTGCGGAACGTGATCGACCGCATGATCGCGTAGAAGTAGAGCGAGCCGAGCCGCTCGGTGCTCTTCGGGTAGCGCTCGCGGACCAGCTTCTTGATCTTCCGGGAGATCAGCACCGAGTCGATCACCACGCCGAGCGCCAGCGCGCCCCAGAGCAGGTTCGACAGCAGCCGGATGATCGGCGGCATGGCCTGGTTGGAGCCGAGCAGCACGATCAGCGCACCGCCGAAGAACCAGGTGCCCACCGTGCGCCGGGAGTCGACCACGTTGCGGGCCAGCAGCCGCTCCGGGCCCCGGTCACGCGGGCCACCCTCACGCCGGAACTCGGCCGCCGCCTCGGCGCGCGCCGCGCGGCGCTGCTCCCGGGCCTCCTCCTTGGTGAGGGGACGGGCCGGGGCGGCCGGGCGGCGACCCGCGGTCGGGCGCTTCGGGGTCTCGCGCCCCTTGGCAGGCGTGTAGCCCCGGGGGCGGGCAGCGGAGGTCTCCTCGTCGGTCGTCACCGGGGTGACGGACTCCTCGACGAGGTCGGCGGGCTTACGGCGAAACAGCGACGGCACGCCGGCAAGGGTAGCCAACCAGCCGCGCCCGGTGCACATCGCGGGTGCACCGGGCCGACGGCTCCAGGTCGCGGCGCGGCGTCAGACGCGCCGAGCTGGAGTTGTCGCAGGTGGGTGGGACCTACGGACGCTCGACGTGCGCGCCCAGGTCCGCCAGCTTGGCCTCGAAGTCCTCGTAGCCCCGGTTGATCAGGTCGACGCCGTACACCCGCGAGGTGCCCTCGGCGGCCAGCGCCGCGATCAGGTGGCTGAAGCCGGCCCGCAGGTCCGGGATGACCAGGTCGGCGGCGTGCAGCTTGCTCGGGCCGGCGATCACCGCGGAGTGCTTGAAGTTGCGCCGGCCGAAGCGGCACGGCGTGCCGCCCAGGCAGTCCCGGTAGACCTGGATGTTCGCGCCCATCGAGTTCAGCGCCTCGGTGTAGCCGAGCCGCTGCTCGTAGACCGTCTCGTGGACGATCGACAGGCCGCGGGCCTGGGTGAGCGCCACCACCAGCGGCTGCTGCCAGTCGGTCATGAAGCCGGGGTGGACGTCGGTCTCCAGCGCCACCGCGTTCAGCTCGCCGCCCGGGTGCCAGAACCGGATGCCGCCCTCCTGGCCCGGCCGGCCGGCGCGCGGCGGGCGGAGGTCGGTCACCTCGTACTCGCCGCCGACCGAGCGGAAGATGTTCAGGAAGGTCATCATGTCGGCCTGCTGGGCGCCCAGCACCTCGACGTGACCCCGGGTGGCCAGCGCGGCCGCCGCCCAGCTCGCCGCCTCGATCCGGTCCGGGATCGGCCGGTGGGTGTAGCCGCTGAGCCGCTTCACGCCCTGGATCTCGATCACCCGGTCGGTGTGCACCTTGATGATCGCGCCCATCTTCTGCAGCACGCAGATGAGGTCGATGATCTCGGGCTCGACCGCCGCGTTGCGCAGCTCGGTGACGCCCTCGGCCATCACCGCGGTGAGCAGCACCTGCTCGGTGGCGCCCACGCTCGGGTACGGCAGGGCGAACTTGGTGCCGTGCAGCCCGTTCGGCGCCGACAGGTGCAGCCCCTCCGGGGTCTTGTCCACGGTCGCGCCGAACTCGCGCAGCGCCTGGAGGTGGAAGTCGATCGGGCGCGGGCCGATGTGGCAGCCGCCCAGGTCGGGGATGAAGGCGTGGCCGAGCCGGTGCAGGAGCGGGCCGCAGAACAGGATCGGGATGCGGCTCGAACCGGCGTGCACGTTGATCTGGTCGGTGCTGGCGCTCTCGACGTTGGACGGGTCGAAGACCAGCTCACCGTCCTCCTCGCCGTCGCTGACCTTGACACCGTGCAGGCCGAGGAGCCCGCGGACGACCTCCACGTCCCGGATCCGCGGCACGTCGAACAGCCGGCTGGGGGTGTCGCCCAGCAGGGCGGCGACCATCGCCTTGGACACGAGGTTCTTCGCGCCGCGAACGCGGATCCGCCCTTCGAGCGGACTGCCTCCGTGTACGACCAGGACGTCGTCGGTCAACGCAACCTCCAGCGCGTTGGTGCTGCCGTGTAGGTGGGTGGGGTGCACGATCTGCATCGCTACCCGGATCGGGGCCCGGTGAAAACGCCCCGCGTGTGTCGTCGCCCCGGCAGCATAGCCCTCGGTGACGAAAATGGAATCGGTCACATCACCAGTGAGGGCACGAACCGGGGAATCCGCCGCGTTTCCGTACCAGTGATGTGACCGAGGGTGATCAGGCGCCCGGGAGGGCGAGCATCTGGTCCAGCGCGGCCCGGGCGTGTCCGGCGGTGTCCGGGTCCACGGTGATCTGGTTGACCACCCGGCCGGCGACCAGCTCCTCCAGCGCCCAGACCAGGTGCGGCAGGTCGATGCGGTTCATCGTCGAGCAGTAGCAGACCGCGCGGTCGAGGAACATGATCTGCTTGTCCGGGTGGGCCAGCGCCAGCCGGCGGACCAGGTTCAGCTCGGTGCCGACCGCCCACGCGGAGCCGGCCGGGGCCGCCTCGATGGTCTTGATGATGAACTCCGTGGAGCCGACCTGGTCGGCGGCCGTGACGACCTCGTGCCGGCACTCGGGGTGGACCAGCACGTTGACACCCGGCACCCGCTCGCGCACGTCGTTGACGCTGTCGAGGGTGAAGCGGCCGTGCACCGAGCAGTGCCCGCGCCAGAGGATCATCTTCGCGTCGCGCAGCTGTTCCGGGGTCAGCCCGCCGTTCGGCTTGTGCGGGTCGTAGAGCACGCAGTCGTCCAGCGAGAAGCCCATCTCCAGGACGGCGGTGTTGCGGCCCAGGTGCTGGTCGGGGAGGAAGAGCACCTTCTGCCCCTGCTCGAACGCCCAGTCCAGCGCCCGCTTGGCGTTCGACGAGGTGCAGACCACGCCGCCGTGCCGCCCGACGAAGCCCTTGATGTCCGCCGAGGAGTTCATGTACGTCACCGGGACGGTGTCCGCCGCGATGCCCAGCTCGGTCAGCACGTCCCAGGCGGTCTCGACCTGCGACAGCACCGCCATGTCGGCCATCGAGCAGCCGGCGGCGAGGTCGGGCAGGATCACCTTCTGGCGGTCCGAGGTGAGGATGTCGGCGCTCTCGGCCATGAAGTGCACGCCGCAGAAGACGATGTATTCCGCGTCGGGGCGGGCCGCCGCCTCCCGGGCCAGCTTGAACGAGTCGCCGGTCACGTCGGCGAACTGGATCACCTCGTCGCGCTGGTAGTGGTGGCCCAGCACGAAGACCTTCGTGCCGAGCGCGGCCTTCGCCGCGGTCGCCCGGGCCACCAGGTCCGGGTCGCTCGGCGCGGGGAGGTCACCCGGACACTCCACGCCACGCTCGGTGGCGGGGTCGCTGCCGCGGCCGAGGAGCAGCAGCGCAGTGGCGGTGTTGGAGGGCTCAACCCAGGTCGAAGTCACGCCAACCATGGTCCCACAGCGGGACGGCCACGCGGCCGCCACGGATGTGGCCTGCCACACTGCTCGGCATGCGCGTGCTGCTCTGCCCGGACAAGTTCGCCGGCACGCTGCCGGCCCAGGAGGTGGCCGCCGCCGTGGCCGAGGGCTGGCGGGAGGTGGCCCCCGGCGACGAGCTGCTGGTCCGGCCGCTGGCCGACGGCGGCCCCGGGTTCGTCGCCGTGCTCGCCGGTGCGCTCGGCGGCCGGCTGCTGCCGGTGCCCACCGTCGACCCGCTCGGCCGCCCCGCCGCCGGTGAGATCCTGCTCACCGACGACGGCGTGGCCTACCTGGAGAGCGCCCAGGCGTGCGGGCTGCACCTGCTCTCCGCCGCCGAGCGGGACCCGAAGGCGACCACCTCGTACGGGCTGGGCCTGCTGGTCGCCGCCGCGATCGAGGCCGGGGCGCGGACCGTGGTGATCGGGCTGGGCGGCTCGGCCACCAACGACGGCGGCGCCGGGATGCTCACCCCGCTCGGCGTCACCCCGCTGGACGAGGCCGGCCGGGCCCTGCCGTACGGCGGGGCGGCCCTCGCCGCGGTGACCGCGCTGGACGGCGCGCCCCGGGTCCGCGGCGCGGCGCTGGTCGCCGCCACCGACGTCGACAACCCGCTGCTCGGGCTGCACGGCGCCAGCAACGTGTACGGCCCCCAGAAGGGCGCCACCCGGGCGGACGTGCTGCTGCTCGACGCCGCCCTGGAGCGCTGGGCGGCGGTGCTGGAGAAGGACCTGCCGGGCTGCCCGTCGGGGCTCGGCGCGCTGCCCGGTGGCGGCGCGGCCGGCGGCCTCGGCGCGGCGGTCCTCGCGCTCGGCGGCCGGTGCGAGTCGGGCATCGGGCTGGTCACCCGGGCCATCGGCCTGGACGCCGCGCTGGACGCCGCCGACCTGGTGATCACCGGCGAGGGCTCCTTCGACCACCAGTCGCTGCGCGGCAAGGTGGTCGCCGGGGTGGCCGGGGCGGCCCGGGACCGCGGGGTGCCCTGCGTGGTGCTGGCCGGCCGGGTGAGCACCGGGCGGCGGGAGGCCGCCGCGGCCGGTGTGACCGAGGCGCACAGCCTGGTGGAGCACTTCGGCGGCGAGGAGCGCGGGGGAGTGGAGGCGGCGATGAGCCGCCCGGCCGAGGGACTGCGCGCGCTCGGCGCGCGGCTGGCCCGCCAGTGGAGCCGCTGAGTCGGCCCTGGCCTGCGGCGCGGCTCACCCGGCGCGGCCGGTGCCACCGGAGGTGACACCCGCCCGGGCGGCGTACGATCGGATCTGGACCACACCGGGAATCACTGGCGGACGCGCGGCGTTGGCCAGTGCGTCCGGACCCCATACCGCGCAGGGAGACTTCCACGTGACCACGCCAGCGCAGACCGAGTCGACCGAGGCCAAGGCCCCCAGCACCGTCGTCCTCACCGACGTCGCGGCGCAGAAGGTCAAGGCCCTGATCGAGCAGGAGGGCCGTGACGACCTGCGGCTCCGGGTCGCGGTGCAGCCGGGCGGCTGCTCCGGCCTGCGGTACCAGCTGTTCTTCGACGAGCGGTCGCTCGACGGTGACGTCGTCACCGACTTCGGCGGTGTCGAGGTCGTCGTCGACCGGATGAGCGCCCCCTACCTGGCCGGCGCCACCATCGACTTCGCCGACCGGATCGACGCCCAGGGCTTCACCATCGACAACCCGAACGCCGGCAACTCCTGCGCCTGCGGCGACTCGTTCAGCTGAGTCGACCGGGCCGACGACGCCTGCCTGACGGCGGGACCATCCCTCACGGGCTGGTCCCGCCGTTTTTTCGTGCCGAACGCGGGTGTCCGGGCGGTGACGTCCGGATCTTCGGGGGACGACCGGTTGTCGACCGACCCCCGTCCGACCGGTCGGGGCGACCGGTAGGCTGACCCGCGCCGTGCTCCCGACCACGAGGGTTGACATGAAGATCGCCGTGACCGGCTCGATCGCGACCGACCACCTGATGAGCTTCCCCGGCCGGTTCGCCGACCAGCTCCTCGCCGACCAGCTCGACAAGGTCTCGCTGTCCTTCCTCGTCGACGAGCTGGTGCTCCGGCGCGGCGGCACCGCCGCCAACATCGCCTTCGGCATGGCCCAGCTCGGGCTGCGCCCGGTCCTGCTCGGCGCCGTCGGGCCGGACTTCGCCGACTACCGGTCCTGGCTGGAGCGGCACGGCGTCGACTGCGACTCGGTGCACGTCAGCGAGGTGGCGCACACGGCCCGCTTCGTCTGCACCACCGACACCGACATGTGCCAGATCGCCTCGTTCTACGCGGGCGCCATGAGCGAGGCCCGCAACATCGAACTGGCCCCGGTGGCCCAGCGCCTCGGCGGCCTCGACCTGGTGCTGGTCAGCGCCAACGACCCGGCCGCGATGATCCGGCACTCCGCCGAGTGCCGGGAGCGCGGGTACGCCTTCGTGGCCGACCCGTCGCAGCAGCTCGCCCGGATGGACGGCGCGGACGTGCTCGGCCTGGTCGACGGCGCCGACTACCTGATGACCAACGAGTACGAGAAGTCGCTGCTCCAGAGCAAGGCCGGGCTGACCGACGCCCAGCTGCTGGACCGGGTCAAGGTCCGGGTCACCACGCTGGGCAAGCAGGGCGTGGAGATCGCCGGCCGGGAGGTCGGCACCATCCGGGTGCCGATCGCCCGGGAGATCCAGGCGGTCGACCCGACCGGCGTCGGCGACGGCTTCCGGGCCGGCTTCTTCGCCGCGCTCAACTGGGGCGTCAACCTGGAGCGCGCCGCCCAGGTCGGCTGCCTGCTCGCCACGCTGGTGCTGGAGAACTTCGGCGGCCAGGAGTACGAGGTCCGCCGGGACCTGTTCGTCAAGCGGCTCGCCGAGTCGTACGGCGACGCGGCCGCCGAGGACGTCCGGCCGCACCTGCTGTGACCGGCCCCGGGCCCGGGATGGACCCGACCGCGGTCCGCCCGGGGCCCGGCGATCCGGTGCTGGTGGCCTTCGCCGGGCTGCCCGGCGTCGGCAAGAGCACCCTCGCCCGCCGGGTCGGTGCCGCACTGCGCGCCCCGGTCCTGCCGGTCGACCCTGTGGAGCGGGCCCTGGGCCGGTACGGCCTGGTCGGCGACGTGCCCGGAATGGCCGCCTACGGCGCGGTCGCCGGGCTGGCCGAGGTGCAGCTCGGGCTCGGGCTGAGCGTGGTGGTCGACGCCGTGAACCCGGTGGCCGGTGCCCGGGGCCTCTGGCACGACCTGGCCGAGCGGGCCGGCGTGCCGCTGCGGGTGGTCGAGGTGCACTGCGGCGACGAGGCGGAGCACCGTCGCCGGGTCGAGGCCGACGAGAACCTCCCCGGCTGGGAGGAGACGCTGCTCCGTCGGGCGGAGTACGAGCCGCTGATCGGCCCCCGCCTGGTGGTCGACACGGCCGTCGACACCGACCCGCTGCCGGGGATCCTCGCCTACCTCCGCTGACCCGCCGGACTCACTGGCGGCGGCGCACGTCGTAGCCCGGCCCCTCCGGGTGCGCGGCCACGAACTCCTGGCCGCGCATCCGGCACCAGGCCGGGATGTCCACGGCCGCGGCGGGGTCGTCGGCCAGCACCCGGACCACCGCGCCGACCGGCAGGTCGGGCAGCCGCCGGGCGAGATTGATCACGGGCAGCGGGCAGCGCTGGCCCCGGCAGTCGAGGACCTCGTCCGGCTCGCTCACAGCCCGGCCACCCCCGCCTCGGCCCTCAGGTCGGCGACGATCCCGGGCAGCTCGGCCAGGAACCGGTCGACGTCCGCCTCGGTGGTCTCCCGGTGCAGCGACACCCGGACGTTGCCGTGCGACAGCACCCCCATCGCCTCCAGCACGTGGGACGGCCGCAGCGTCGAGGAGGTGCAGGAGGAGCCGGAGGAGACGGCGAAGCCCCGCCGGTCCAGCGCGTGCAGCAGCGCCTCGCCGTCCACGTACAGGCAGGAGAAGGTGACCAGGTGGGGGAGGCGGTCCACCGGGTCGCCGACCACCTCCACGTCGGGCACCTCGGCCGCCACCCGGGTCCGGATCCGGTCCACCAGCGGGGCCAGCCGGGTCGCCTCGGCCGCCGCGTCGGCCGCGGCCGCGCGCAGGCTCGCCGCCGCGGCCACCACCGCCGGCAGGTTCACCACCCCCGGGGTACGCCCCGACTCCCGCTCGTCGGCCGGGAACGGCGACTCCCACCGGGTGCCCTTGCGCACCACCAGCACCCCGACCCCGGGCGGCCCGCCCCACTTGTGCGCGCTGGCGCTCAGCACCGACCAGCCGGCCGGCAGCGGCGCCCGGCCGGCCAGCTGCGCCGCGTCGACGAACAGCGGCACCCCCGCCTCGGCGCAGAGCTCCGCCGCCGCGGGCACCGGCTGCACCGTGCCCACCTCGTGACTCGCCCCGATCAGGGCGGCCAGGGCCACCCCGGGCGCGGCCACCGCCGCCGCCCAGGCGTCCAGGTCCACCCGGCCGAGCCGGTCCACGGGTACGGACACCGCGTCGCCCCCGCCCGCCACGTGCCGCTCCGCGGCGTGCAGCACCGCCGAGTGCTCGATCGCGGAGTGCACCAGGGCCGCCCCGGCCCGGCGCCGCCCGATCAGGCCGCCGAGCACGGCGGCGTGCGCGGCCGCCGTACCGCTGGGGGTGAAGGAGAGCTCGTCGGCGCGGACGCCGAGGGTCTGCGCGGCGGCCTCGCGGGCGGCGTCGAGGAGCTGGCGGGCCCGGCGGGCCTGGCCGTAGAGCCTGGCCGGGTCGGCCCAGCCGTCGTCCAGCGCGGCCAGCAGCGCCTGCCGCGCGACCGGATGCAGCGGGGCGGCCGTGGCCGCGTCCAGATAGACCGGGTTTGCGCTCACGAAGGTTCACGCTATCGCGCCGGTACCCCCAAGATCCCCCCGATGGGGGCGGACAGTGACCCCAAGACGGTCAGGCCCGTCATGGTCGAGTAATCTGCGACCGTCGGTGACGCCTTTGCCGTCGGTGTCGAGCGAAACAATCACCGCGGCGCGCTAGGGAGGCAGGACCAGGTGGTCGCAAGGAGTTCGGAGGTACGGCCGTCGGCCGTACGGCACAGCGCTTCCCCGGGGGCCGGCGGGCGCCGGCGGCGTGGTGCTGGTCGACTCGCCGGGCTCGGCCTCGGCGGAGCCGCGCTGCTGGTTCTGCTCACCGGCTGCGACGTCGGCAAGACGTTCGGCGGCTTCGGCTGGCCGCAGGGCGGCATCACCCCCGAGTCGCACCGGATGTACGACCTGTGGATCGCGTCCTGCATCGCGGCCCTCGCGGTCGGTGTGTTCGTCTGGGGCCTGATCTTCTGGTGCGTGATCCGCTACCGGAAGCGCGGCAACGAGCTGCCGGTGCAGACCCGCTACAACCTGCCGATGGAGTTCCTCTACACCATCGCGCCGATCCTCGTGGTCTCCGTGCTCTTCTACTACACCGCGGTGGTGCAGACCGACGTGGTGAAGGAGTCGAGGAACCCCGACGTCACCGTCGAGGTCGTCGCGTTCAAGTGGAACTGGCAGTTCAACTACCGCGACGGCCAGGGCCGCGACGCCAACACCGTCGCCTCGGTGCTGGGCACCAGCGAGGTCATCCCGGTGCTGGTGCTGCCGAGCGGCAAGTCGATCCGGTTCGAGGAGCAGAGCCGCGACGTCATCCACTCCTTCTGGGTGCCGGAGCTGCTGTTCAAGCGTGACGTCATGCCGGGCAGCGTCCGCAACACCTTCGAGGTCTCCAGCATCGACCAGGAGGGCGCGTTCGTCGGCCGCTGCGCCGAGCTGTGCGGCAGCTACCACGCCTTCATGAACTTCGAGCTGCGGGTCGTCTCCCCCGAGAAGTACGAGCAGTTCCTGGCTGCCAAGAAGGACGGCAAGTCGACCCAGGAGGCGCTCTCGGCGATCGGCGAGAACCCGTACGCCACCGAGACCACGCCGTTCAAGACGCGGCGCAACACCGCCAACTTCAACCCGTCCGACGCGACGGCCGGCGCGGGAAGCTGAGGGGTCCGGCATGAAGACCGAGTGGAAGATCTTCCTCACCATCGCGGCGTTCCTCTTCGGCGCGACCATCCTCTACGGCGCCTGGACGTACGGCGACGGCGGCCGGGTCGAGTGGGTCGGCACCGTGGCGCTGCTGCTGTCCTTCCTGCTCTGCTCGATGTGCGGCGGCTTCTTCTGGTTCGTCTCGCGCCGCATCGACCTGCGTCCCGAGGACCGGCCGGACGGCGAGATCGCCGACGGCGCGGGCGAGATCGGCTTCTTCAGCCCGGGCAGCTACTGGCCGTTCGGCCTGGCCCTGGCCGCCGCGATCGCCGGTCTCGGGCTGGTCTTCTGGCAGTTCTGGCTGCTGGGCGTGGGCATGGTGGCGGTCGTCTTCGCCGCCTGCGGCCTGCTCTTCGAGTACTACTCCGGCACCCGCCGCACCGCCGAGCACTGACAGTTACTTCAGCGGAAGGCCCGCGCCCCCTCCGGGCCCGCGGGCCTTCCGTTTTTCCCTCTGTTCGGCGCGTCGATCATGAGGTTGGCGGTGCGGTTCGCCGCTTTTGTCGCGGCGAACCTCATGATCGTCGGGGTTGTGGGGCATGCCACGGACGGCGGCGGGCAGGGGGGATGCGCCGTTTCCCCTTCGCGCTGGCGTCGCTGCCGTTGCTGCCGTCGCTGCCGCATGATCATGAGGTTGGCGGTGTGACTCGTCGCTTATGTCGCAGCTA
>NZ_JBSSLX010000121.1:0-17396 GCF_053890995.1 Micromonospora sp. I033
GGTGGTCAGCCGCGGAGGCGGAGGCCGCGGGGGGTGGCGCGGAAGCCCGCGGCGGTGAGCGCGTCTCGCAGGGGTGAGGAGTGCACCGCCTCGCCGTCGGCGCGTTCCACGGAGATCGCGCCCAGCGCGCCGGAGTGCACCGCGTCGGCGAGCGCCTTGCCGGCCGCGGCCAGCGCATCCGTGTCGTCGGTGAAGGAGAGGATGGTGCGCCCGCCCCGCTCGACGTAGAGCACCAGGTCGCCGCCGACCAGCACGACCAGCGCCCCGGCCTTGCGCCCGGCCCGGTGCCCGGTGGCCGGGGCCGCCCCGTCGCCGGAGTCGACCACCCGGTCGGGCCAGGGCAGGGCCGCGCCGTAGGGGTTGGCCGGGTCGGTGGCGGCGAGCACCACGGTCGGGCCGCCCCGGCCCCGGCTGTCGTCGGCGGGGTCGGCGAGGGCGCGGATCCGGTCCACCGCCCCGGGGACGGCGAACTGGGCCGCGCCCAGCCCCTCGACGAAGTAGCCGCGGCGGGCCGCCCCGCGTTCCTCCAGCGCGGAGAGCACCGGGTAGACCGCCGCGAAGCCCCCGGTCACCTGTTCGGCCATGACCGCGCCCCGGGTCACCACGCCGTGCCGTTCGAGCAGCAGGTCGGCGAGGGCGGCGGCCCGCCGGGTGGGGTCGAGGTCGCGGTCGGGCAGCCGGGACCAGCGGCCGGCCACGGTGGGCGGGCCGCCGCGGCTGGGCAGCGCCACCCGGCCGGGGCGGCGGTAGCGGGTGCGCGGGGCGGTCGGCCGGGACCGGTGCGCCCCGCCGCCGCCGAGCGCCGCCCGCAGGGGGGCCAGGGTGTCGTTGGTGAGGTGACCGGCCCAGACCAGGTCCCACACCGCCGCCGTCAGGGCGGTGTCGTCGGTGGAGCCGACCCGGTCGGAGAGCGAGCGGAAGAAGAGGGCCTGCCCGTCGGCGAGCGCGTCGAGCACCGCCTCGTGCAGCGGCGTGACGGCCAGCGCGTCGTCCGGCGGGGGCAGCAGCAGCGGCGCGACGTCCGCGTACGCCAGGGTGACCCAGCCGTCGCCGCCGGAGATCGCCCCGGACCCGGCCCAGACCACCTCACCGCTGGCACAGAGCTCGTCGAGCTGGGCCGGGGAGTAGTCGGCGACGCGGGCGGGCAGCACGAGGCGTTCGAGCGCGGACGCCGGCACGGCGGCGCCCTGCAACTGCTCGACGGTGGCGGCGACCGCCTCCACGCCGCGGGCCGAGGAGCCGACCTGCTGCCAGCGGGGCAGGAACGCGGCGAGCGCCCGGGGCGGCACCGGCTCGATCTCCCGGCGCAGCGCGGCCAGGGACCGGCGGCGCAGCAGCCGCAGCACCTCGGCGTCGCACCACTGGGTGCCGACGCTGTCCGGGGCGAACTCGCCGGAGACCACCCGCCCGGTGGCGGCGAGCCGGCGCAGCGCCTGCTCGACGACGAACACCCCGAGCCCGAACCGGGCGGCGCAGGTGGCCGCCGCGAACGGGCCGTGGGTGCGGGCGTAGCGGGCGACCAGGTCGCCGAGCGGGTCGGCCACCGGCGCCAGGTAGGCCTCGGCCACCCCGACGGGCAGTGCCACGCCGAGCGCGTCGCGCAGCCGGGCGGCGTCCTCGACGACCACCCAGCGGTCCTCCCCGGCGACCCGGACCCGCAGCACCCGCCGGGCCGCCTCCAGCTCGCCCAGCCACCCGGCGGGAACGCCCCGCTCGGCCAGCTCGGCCTCGCTCAGGTCGCCGACCACCCGGAGCAGCTCGACCACGTCCTCCGCGTCGCGGGGGCGGCGCTGCTCGGTGCGCCAGCGCAGTTGCCGTTCGGTCTCGGCCAGCACCGCGGGATCGAGCAGCTCCCGCAGGTCGACCCGGCCGAGCAGCTCGCCGAGGAGCCCGGAGTCGAGGGCCAGGGCGGCGGCCCGCCGCTCGGCCAGCGGCGCGTCGCCCTCGTAGAGGAACGCGCCGACGTAGCCGAACAGCAGCGAGCGGGCGAACGGCGACGGGCGCTCGGACTCCACCTCGACCAGGCGGACCTTGCGGGCGGCCAGGTCGCGCATCAGCTCGGCCAGCGCGGGCTGGTCGAAGACGTCCTGGAGGCACTCCCGCGCGGCCTCCAGGGTGACCGGGAAGTCGGCGTACTCGCGGGCCACGTCGAGGAGCTGGGCGGCGCGCTGGCGCTGCTGCCAGAGCGGCTGCCGGCGGCGCGGGTCGCGGCGGGGCAGCAGCAGGGACCGGGCCGCGCACTCGCGGAAGCGGGAGGCGAAGAGCGCCGAGGTGCCGACGGACTCCTCGACCAGCTGGGCGATCTCCTCCGGGTCGAAGACCACCACGTCGGCGCCGGGCGGCTCCTCGGCGGTGTCGGGCAGCCGGACCACGATGCCGTCGTCGGAGGGCATCACCTGGGCGTCGACCCCGTAGCGCTCGGCGAGCCGGCGGCCGATGGCGAGCGCCCACGGGCCGTTGACCCGGGCGCCGAGCACCGAGTGCACGGCGAGCCGCCAGTCGCCCAGCTCGTCGCGGAACCGCTCGACCACCACGGTGCGGTCGTCGGGCAGCGACCGGGTGGCCTCCTTCTGCTCGCGCAGGTAGGTCATCAGGTTGCCGGCGGCCCAGTCGTCCAGCCCGCCGGCGCGCAGCGCCGCCACGGCGTCGGTGTCGGACTGGCGCAGCAGCGCCCGGACCCGGGCGCCGATGGCCCGGCCCAGCTCGACCGGCCGGCCGAGCTGGTCGCCCTTCCAGAACGGCATCCGGGCGGCCTGGCCCGGGGCGGGGGAGACCAGCACCCGGTCGGGGGTGATCTCCTCGATCCGCCAGGACGACGAGCCGAGCAGGAACACGTCGCCGACCCGGGACTCGTAGACCATCTCCTCGTCCAGCTCGCCGACGCGGGCGGCCCGCTCCGCGCCGGCCAGGAAGACCCCGAACAGGCCCCGGTCGGGAATGGTGCCGCCACTGGTGACGGCGAGCCGCTGCGCGCCGGGCCGGCCGGTGAGCACGTCGGCGGCCCGGTCCCAGACCAGCCGGGGCCGCAGCTCGGCGAAGGCGGTCGACGGGTAGCGGCCGGAGAGCATGTCGAGCACCGCGTGCAGCGCCGAGTCGGGCAGCTCGGCGAAGGGGGCGGCCCGGCGGACCAGCACGGCGAGGTCGCCGAGCCGCCACGGCTCCAGGGCCACCATCGCCACGATCTGCTGGGCCAGCACGTCGAGCGGGTTGCGCGGGTAGTGCAGCTCCTCGATCGCGCCCGCGCCCATCCGCTCGGCGACCACCGTGCAGGAGAGCAGGTCGCCGCGGTGCTTCGGGAAGACCACGCCCCGGGAGACCGCGCCGACCTGGTGCCCGGCCCGGCCGACCCGTTGCAGGCCGGCCGCCACGCTCGGTGGGGCCTCGATCTGCACGACCAGGTCGACGGCGCCCATGTCGATGCCCAGCTCCAGGCTGGAGGTGGCGACCACGGCCGGGAGCTGACCGGACTTCAGCGCCTCCTCGATGTGCTTGCGCTCCTCGCGGGAGACGCTGCCGTGGTGGGCCCGGGCGATGACCGGCGGCGCGCCGGCCGCCGCCCCGGACTGCGCCATCACCTCGGCCGGCTGCCGGGGCGCGCGCAGCGGACCCACCGGCCCGCCGAACGCGTCGGCGCCGCGCCGCGCCGGACCGCCGTCGTCGGCCGCCGGGCCGTCGTGGCGCCGCGCCGGACCGGGACCGTCCGCCGGGCCGCCGTCGTCGGCCGGCGGGCCGTCCAGCCCCGCCAGCAGCTCGGATACGCCCACCGGCTCGCCGCCCCGGGCCACGCGGCCGCCGTCCGGGGCGGCAGCGGCCTCCAGTTCCTCGGCGGCCAGCTCGTTGAGCCGGGCGCAGAGCCGCTCGGCGCTGCGCCGGGAGTTGGTGAAGACGATTGTCGACCGGTGCGCCCGGATCAGCGAGAAGACCCGTTCCTCCACGGCCGGCCAGATCGACGCCCGGCGCGGGCCGGGCCCGCCCAGCGCGTCCTCCGGCGGCTCCTGCTCGTCGAGGCGGGTCATGTCCTCCACCGGCACCTGGACGCTGACCTCGATGGTCTTGCTGGCGGGCGGCTGCACCACGTCGACCGGGCGGGCCCCGCCGAGGAAGCGGGCGCAGACGTCGATCGGCCGGACGGTGGCGGAGAGCCCGATCCGCTGCGCCGGCGTCTCCAGCAGCGCGTCGAGGCGTTCGAGGGAGAGCGCCAGGTGGGCGCCGCGCTTCGTCCCGGCGACCGCGTGCACCTCGTCGACGATCACCGTGCGGACCCCGCGCAGCGAGTCGCGGGCGGCGGAGGTGAGCAGCAGGAACAGCGACTCGGGCGTGGTGATGAGGATGTCGGGTGGGGTGCGGGCGAAGGCCCGCCGCTCGTCGGCCGGCGTGTCACCGGTGCGCATGCCGACCGTGATGTCGGGCGGGGTGAGGCCGAGCCGGGTGGCGGCCTGCCGGATGCCGGTGAGCGGGGCGCGCAGGTTGCGTTCGACGTCGACGGCGAGCGCCTTGAGGGGGCTGACGTAGAGCACCCGGCAGCGTTGCCGCGCCTCGGCCGGCGGCGGCTCCTTGGCCAGCCGGTCGAGCGACCAGAGGAACGCCGCCAGGGTCTTGCCGGAGCCGGTCGGGGCGACGACGAGGGCGTTGCGCCCCGCGGCGACCGACCGCCAGGCGCCGGCCTGGGCGGCGGTGGGCGCGGCGAAGGCCGCGGTGAACCACTCCCGGGTCGCCGCGCCGAACTCCGCCAGGACCGCCCCGCCCCGGGTCACCTCGTCCGCCACGCCCTCCATCCTGCCCCGCCGGTGTGACAAACAGTCCGCGCCGAACGCTGTTTAAACAGTCCGCGCCGAACGCTGTTCTGTCCGGGGACGGGGCCTTAAGCGACGGATGTGGCCTTGAATGCGTTAAGTCTTACTTAACTGCTTGCTTGCACCGCGCAACATAAAGTAACTTCACCCGCAACGCAGCGTGGGGTGGAGGGCTTGGATGACCGTGCAGGGGCGAGGCTCCGGGTCCGGGACCGACGTGCTCATCCGCAAGGTCGACAGTCATCTCGCCGCCCTCCGCACCGGCCTGTCGGGTCCCGAGCTGGAGTTGGCCGAGGAACTGGCCCGCTGCCTGCGCGAGCTGGTCGTCGCCACCGCCCACTCCAGCGCCGCCGACCGGGGGCTGGTGCGCGCCGCGGTCCACTACTTCGTCCTGCGCCGGGAGAGCCGCGGCAAGCTGCTGCCGGTGCGCTCCCTAGCCGCCGCCCAGCGGGTGGTGAACAAGGCGGTCCGCCAGCTCGGCCGCCCCGACCTGCTGGTCGAGACGCCCCGCCGCGACCGCGCCGCCGCCGACCCCGCCCTGCGCTGAGCGGGCACCCCCGGGCACCCGGGCGGGTTTCCCGAAAACCGCCCGGTTGGGCGGGAATGTGGCGTGTGATCGGTCCTGGCCACAGTGTGCCCCGGCGCGCTGTCACCTCGACCGGGAGTGCGCGTGCTCGTCCTGCTGATCCTGCACCTGGTGGCGGCCCTGTCCGCCCCGCTGCTGGTCCGCCGGTGGGGCCCGCGCGCCTGCCTGCTGCTCGCGCTCGCCCCGGCCGCCACCTTCGGCTGGGCGGTGGCGCACACCGGCGCGGTCCGCGCCGGCGGGGCGGTGGTCGAGACGTACCCGTGGGTCGCGGAGCTCCAGCTCGACGTGGCACTGCGGGTCACCACCCTGTCCTGGCTGATGCTGCTGCTGGTCGGCGGCGTCGGCGCGCTGGTGCTGGTCTACTCCGCCCGCTACTTCCACGCCGGCTCGGCGGGCCTGGCCCGGTTCGCGGCCGTCATGGTCGCCTTCGCCGGGGCGATGCTCGGCCTGGTCGTCTCCGACGACCTGCTGCTGCTCTACGTCTTCTGGGAGCTGACCACGGTCTTCTCCTACCTGCTGATCGGGCACAGCACCGAGCGGCGGTCCAGCCGGTGGGCGGCCGCCCAGGCGCTGACCGTGACCACCCTCGGCGGGCTGGCCATGCTGGTCGGCTTCCTGCTGCTCGGCCAGCACGTCGGCAGCTACCGCTGGTCCGTCGTCACCGCCGCGCCGCTGCCCGGCGGCGGCTACCTGGTGGTCGCGGTGCTGCTGGTCCTCACCGGCGCCCTCGCCAAGTCCGCGGTCTTCCCGTTCACCTCGTGGCTGCCGGTGGCGATGGCGGCACCCACCCCGGTCAGCGCGTACCTCCACGCCGCCGCCATGGTGAAGGCCGGGGTGTTCCTCGTCGGGCTGCTCGGTCCGGCGCTCGCGCCGGCCGGGCCGTGGCGGCCGGTCACCGTCGTCGCCGGGCTGGTCACCCTGGTGGCCGGGGGCTGGGCGGCGCTGCGGCAGACCGATCTCAAGCTGCTGCTGGCGTACGGGACGGTCAGCCAGCTCGGCCTGCTCACCGTGGTGCTCGGCGCGGGCACCCCGAAGGCCGCCCTCGCCGGCGTCGCCATGCTGCTGGCGCACGCGCTGTTCAAGGCGGCGCTCTTCCTCGTCGTCGGCATCCTCGACCACAGCGCCGGCAGCCGGGACCTGCGCGACCTGTCCGGGGTGGGGCGGAGCGCGCCGGTGCTCACGACGATCGCCGCGCTGGCCGCAGCCTCGATGGCCGGCCTGCCGCCGCTGTTCGGCTTCGTGGCCAAGGAGGCGGTGCTCGGCGCGTTCACCGGGCGGCCGGTGGTGCTCGCCGTGCTGGTCGTGGGGAGCGCGCTGACCGTCGCGTACAGCATCCGGTTCCTCTGGGGCGCGTTCGCGTCGCGGCCGGACGTCCCGGTCACCGACGTGGAGCGGCCGCCCGCCGCGATGCTCGTGCCCCCGGCCCTGCTCGCCGTCGCGGGGCTCGCCGCCGGTCCGGCCGCCGGCTGGCTGGGGGGCCTGCTCCGCCCGTACGCGGAGCTGTTCGGCCCGGTCGAGGGGAAGCTGGCGCTCTGGCACGGACCGACCGCGGCGCTCGGCCTCTCCGCCGTGGTGCTCGCCGGCGGGGTGGTGCTGCACCTGGTCCGCGGCCCGCTCGCCCCCGCGCTGACCCGGCTGCGCGCGCCGGTCGGCGGCAACCAGGGGTACGAGTGGGTCACCCACCGCTTCGACCGGTTCGCCATCGAGGTCACCGGCGCCACCCAGCGCGGCGCCCTGCCGCAGTACCTCGGCACCGTGCTGGTCGTCCTGGTGCTGGTGCCGGGCGGCGCCATGCTGGCCACCCGGCCCTGGCGCACCGAGATCGCCGTCTGGGACAACCCGACCCAGCTGGTGATCTGCGTGGTGATCGCGGTGGCCGCGCTGCTCGCGGTGGGCGCCCGGCGCCGGCTCACCGCCATGCTGCTGGTCGGCGTCACCGGCTACGGCACCGCGATGATGTTCGTCCTCTACGGCGCGCCCGACCTGGCGCTCACCCAGTTCCTGGTGGAGACCGCCACCATCGCCGTCTTCGTGCTGGTGCTGCGCCGGCTGCCGGAACGCTTCTCGGCCCGCCCACTGCGCCGCAGCCGCTGGCTGCGCCGGGGCATCGGGGTGGCCGCCGGCCTGGTCATGGCCGGCCTGGCGCTGGCCGCGGCCGGCGCCCGGCGTACCCCGTCGATCTCGGCGGCCTTCCCCGACCTGGCCGTCGCGCAGGGCTACGGCCGCAACGTGGTCAACGTGACGCTTGTCGACATCCGGGCCTGGGACACCATGGGGGAGATCGCGGTGCTGGTGGTGACCGCGACGGGGGTGGCCAGCCTCATCTTCGAGCGGTCCCGCACCGGACCCCGGCCGCGCCGCCCGAGCCCGGTCCGGTCGCGCCGCGACGCACGGACGGTCTGGCTGCGCGGCGGGTCCACCCTGCACGAGCGCCGCCGCTCGATCGTCTTCGAGGTCGTCACCCGGCTGATCTTCCACACCGTGCTGCTCTTCTCGCTGTTCCTCCTCTTCTCCGGGCACAACGCCCCGGGCGGCGGCTTCTCCGGCGGTCTGGTCGCCGCCCTCGCGCTGACCGTCCGCTACCTTGCCGGAGGCCGGTACGAACTGGCCGAGGCGGCGCCGGTCGGTGCGGGCACGGTGCTCGGCGCGGGGCTGGCCGTCTCGGTCGGCGGCGGTGTGCTCGGGCTGCTCCTCGCCGGCCAGGTGCTGGAGAGTGTGAAGGTCAACCTCTGGCTGCCGCTGGTCGGCCACTTCTACCTGGCCACGTCGCTCTTCTTCGACATCGGCGTCTACCTGATCGTGGTCGGGCTGGTGCTGGACATCCTGCGCAGCCTCGGCGCCGAGGTGGACCGGCACGTCGAGGCGGCCGGCGAACCGTCCCGCGGGCTCGCCGTCCAGCGCGAGGGGGAGCGCTGATGGCTCGCGGCGCTGCCGGGCCGACCCTGGTGCTGGTGATCGCCGTCGGGGTGCTCGCCGCCACCGGGACCATCCTGCTGCTGGAGCGGAGCCTGACCCGGATCCTGCTCGGCGTCATCCTGCTCGGCAACGGGGTGAACCTGCTGATCCTGCTCGGCGGCCGGTCCGGGGCGGCGCCGCTGGTCGGCACCGTGCCGGCCGCGGCGATGAGCGACGCGCTGCCGCAGGCGATGGTGCTCACCGCCGTGGTGATCACCTTCGGATTCACCGCGTTCCTGCTCGCGGTCGCCTACCGGAGCTGGTACCTCACCGGCGACGACGAGGTGCAGGACGACCTGGAGGACCGGCAGATCGTCCGGCTCGCCGAGCGCAACGAGGTGTCCACCGCGGACCTCGGCGGCGAGGGGCCGGACAACGACCCGGAGCAGGTCGACCCGGAGCCGGCGCTGCGCCGCCTGCGCCGGCGCGAGGAGGACCGGTGAGCGCGGTCCTGCGAGCCCCGCGGGCGCGAACGAAGGCGGACCCGGTGAGCGCGAGGAGTGAGCCGGTCCTGCGAGCCGTGCGGTCGCGAGCGAAGGCGGGCGCATGACGGCCCTGGTGCCGCTGCCGGTGGTGGTGCCGCTGCTCGGCGCGGCGCTCACCCTGATCCTGACCAGCCGGCCCGGGTTGCAGCGGTTGGTCAGCGTGATCGGGCTCACCACCACGCTGGTGGTGGCGGTGGTGCTGCTGGTCGAGGCGTACCGGCACGGACCGGTGGTGGTCCGGGTGGGCGGCTGGCCGGCGCCGGTCGGCATCGTGCTGGTCGCCGACCAGTTGGCCGCGCTGATGCTGGTGGTCTCCTCCGCGGTCACCCTGTGCGTGCTGCTCTACTCGATCGGCCAGGGGCGGGGGGAGACCGGCGAGACCGCGCCGGTGAGCATCTACCACCCCACCTACCTGGTGCTCACCGCCGGCGTGACCAACGCGTTCCTCGCCGGTGACCTGTTCAACCTCTTCGTCGGGTTCGAGATCCTGCTGGCCGCGAGCTTCGTGCTGATCACCCTCGGCGGCACCGAGACCCGGATCCGCACCGGCTCGACGTACGTGGTGGTCAGCATCCTGTCGTCGATGATCTTCCTGGCCGCGATGGGGCTGGTGTACGCGGCGACCGGCACCCTCAACATGGCGCAGCTCGCCGGCCGGCTGGACGCCCTGCCGTCCGGCGTACGCCTGGCGTTGCAGCTCACCCTGCTGCTCGCGTTCGGCATCAAGGCGGCCGTCTTCCCGGTCTCCGCCTGGCTGCCGGACAGCTACCCGACCGCGCCCGCCCCGGTCACCGCGGTCTTCGCCGGCCTGCTCACCAAGGTCGGCGTGTACGCGATCATCCGCACCGAGACCCTGCTCTTCCCGGGCGGCCAGGTCTCCGGCCTGCTCATGGTGGTCGCCGGGCTGACCATGGTGGTCGGCATCCTCGGCGCGGCGGCCCAGTCCGACATGAAGCGGCTCTTCTCGTTCACCCTGGTCAGCCACATCGGCTACATGATCTTCGGGGTGGCGCTGAGCAGCGTCGCCGGCCTGGCCGGGGCGATCTTCTACGTGGTGCACCACATCACCATCCAGACCACCCTCTTCCTGGTCGCCGGCCTGGTCGAGGAGCGGGCCGGCAGCACCGACCTGCGCCGGCTCGGCGGGCTGGCCCGGATCGCCCCGCTGCTCGCCGTGCTCTTCTTCGTCCCGGCCATGAACCTGGCCGGCATCCCGCCGTTCTCCGGCTTCCTCGGCAAGCTCGGCCTGCTCCAGGCCGGGGTGGCGGCCGGCGGGGCGCTGCCCGCCGTGCTGGTCGGGGCGGGCACCCTGACCAGCCTGCTCACCCTCTACGCCGCCTCCCGGGTGTGGAACATCGCGTTCTGGCGGGCGCCCCGGCTGGCCACCGCCGGCCCGGCCGTGCGGCTGCCCGGGCTGATGGTCGGGGCCACCGCCGCCCTGGTGCTGCTCGGCCTGGTGCTCACCCTGGCCGCCGGGCCGCTGTTCCGGGTCACCACGGACGCCGCCACCGACCTGCGCCAGCGCACCCCGTACGTCCGGTCGGTCCTGCCGGTGGACGTGCCGTGACCGACGACCTGCCCCCGGCCCGGGCGGCCGGCGACCGGGAGCCGACAAGCGACCCGCCGCCGGCCCACCCGGCGCCCGAGGCCCTCCCGCCCGCCGTGGGCCGGGGCGGGCGGCGGCGCGACCAGGCCGTGGCGCTCGGCTGGCTGGTCGCCATCTGGCTGCTGCTCTGGGGCGACCTGTCCTGGGGCAACCTGCTCGCCGGCCTGGTGATCGGCGCCGCCGTGCTGCTCTTCTTCCCGCTCCCGCCGGTCACCTTCGGCGGGCGGCTGCGCCCCGGCCCGCTGCTGGTCCTCGCGGTCACCTTCGTCGGCGAACTGGTCAGCGCCAGCCTGCACGTCGCCGCCGTCGCGCTGCGCCCCGGCTTCCGCCCGCGCGGCGCGATCATCGCGGTGCCGCTGCGGGTCCGCACCGACCTCAACCTGGCGCTCACCGCCGAGGTGATCTCCCTGGTGCCGGGGACCCTGATCCTCGAGGTGAACCGCGACCGGGGGGTGCTCTACGTGCACGTGCTCGACGTCCGCCGCCCGGAGGACCTGACGGCCAGCCGGGAGCGGGTCCTCGCCGTCGAACGGCGCATCGTCCGCGCCGTCGGCTCCGCCGCGGAGGTACGCCAGCTCAGTCTCGAACCCGTCGATCGGAGGGACCACCCGTGACCGCGCTCCTCGCTCTCGCGTTGACCGTGCTGCTCTCGGTCACCGCGCTGCTCGCCCTGGCCCGGATCTACGGCGGCCCGTCCCTGCTCGACCGGGTCGTCGCCGCCGACCTGCTGCTCTCCACCATGCTCGGCGCGGTGGGCGCGGAGGCGGCGGTCAACGGCCACGCCACCACGCTGCCCGTGCTGGTGGTGCTCTCCCTGCTCGGCTTCGTCGGCTCGGTGTCCCTGGTCCGCTTCGCCGTCCGGGAGGAAGCATGATCGGGATCGTCGCGGACTGGCTCGGCGGGGCCTGCCTGCTGGCCGGGGCGCTGCTCAGCCTGGTCGCCGGGATCGGCGTGCTGCGCTTCCCGGACGTGCTGGGCCGGATGCACGCCGCCACCAAACCGCAGGTGCTCGGCGTGCTGCTGCTCCTGGTCGGCCTGGCGCTGCGCCTGCGTACGCCGTCGGACCTGGGCATGATCGCGCTGGTGGCGGTCTTCCAGCTGGCCACCGCGCCGGTCGCCGCGCAGATGATCGGGCGGGCCGCCTACCGCTCGGGTCGGATCGACCGGGAACTGCTGGACGCCGACGAGCTGTCCGGGCGGTGAACCGGACAGCGGGGAGGCTTCCGGCACCCTCAGCGAACGTCCAGCCGCCGCCGATAAAATGGCCACATGATCGACTCCTCTGCCCAGGAGGGCAGCAGTAGCCAGCCGGGTCGTGCCCGGCAACCTCTGGACCCGACGGCCCCGGGAGCCCTGAACCTCCCGTGCTGATCCTCGTCGGACTTCTCCTCATCATCGTGCTCACCGCCGCCACCGGTTACTTCGTGGCCCAGGAGTTCGGTTACGTCGCCGTGGACCGGGGCAAGCTCAAGCAGCTCGCCGACGGCGGCGACCGCGCCGCCGCCCGGGCCCTGGAGGTGACCGGCCGGCTCTCGTTCATGCTCTCCGGCGCCCAGCTCGGCATCACCGTGACCGCCCTGCTGGTCGGTTACGCCGCCGAGCCGTACCTGGGCGCCGGGCTGGCCGACCTGCTCGGCCTCGCCGGCGTCTCCAGCGGGGTGGCGCTGCCGCTGTCGGTGGCGCTCGCCCTGCTCATCGCCACCGTGGTGCAGATGGTCCTCGGCGAGCTGGCCCCGAAGAACCTGGCCATCGCCCGCGCCGAGCCGCTCGCCCGGGCGCTCGCCCGATCCACCCTCATGTACCTGCGGATCGCCGGCCCGGTGATCACCCTCTTCGACCGGGCCGCCGTGCGGCTGCTCCGCCGGATCGGCATCGAGCCGATCGAGGAGCTGCCCAGCGGCGCCACCCCGGAGGACCTGGAGCAGATCATCGCCGAGTCCCGGGAGGAGGGGCACCTCGACGCCGCGATGTCCGACCTGCTGGACCGGGGCCTCGACTTCCGGGAGCTCACCGCCGGGGAGGCCATGGTGCCCCGGGTCGACGTGCACACCGTACGGGCCGACGAGCCGGTCAGCCGGGTCGTCGAGCTGCTCGACACCGGCCACTCCCGGTTCCCGGTGCGTGGCGCCGAGGGCGTGGACGACCTGGTCGGCGTGGTCGGCATCGCCGACGTGCTCGGGGTGCCGCCGGCCGAGCGGGCGACCACCCGGGTCGCCGCGGTGGCCGTACCCCCGTTGCTGGTGCCGGGGACGCTGCCGTTGCCGACGGTGCTGGACCGGCTCCGGGTCGGGCACCGCCAGCTCGCCTGCGTGGTCGACGAGTACGGCGGCTTCGCCGGCGTGATCACGCTGGAGGACATCGCCGAGGAGCTGGTCGGGCCGATCCGCGACGAGGACGACCCGCCGGAGCGCGCCCCGGCCCGGCAGGAGGACGGCTCCTGGGTGGTGCCGGCCCGCTGGCGGATCGACGAGGTCGCCGACAGCACCGGCATCGCGCTGCCCGAGGCGCCCGAGTACGACACCCTCTCCGGCCTGGTCATGCGGGAGCTGGGCCGGGTGCCCGAGGTCGGCGACCGGCTGGAGATCGCCCTCGCCGTGGACGGCGAGGAGCCGGCCGGCGAGCCGCGCGCCCTGGTCGAGGTGCTCGCCGTGGACCGGCACGTGGCCGACTCGGTCCGGCTCCGGACGACGGCCGGCGTGCACGGGGAGGAGGCGGCATGAGTCCCGGGTTCGCGCTCTTCTTCTCGGCGGTGCTCCTGGCGCTCAACGGCTTCTTCGTGGCGGCCGAGTTCGCCCTGGTGGCCGCGAAGCGGTACCGCCTGGAACAGGCGGCGGCCGGCGGCGGCCGGGCGGCCCGCGCGGCGCTGGACGGCGTCCGCGAGCTGAGCCTGATGCTGGCCGGCGCCCAGCTCGGCATCACCCTATGCACGCTGGGCCTCGGTGCGCTGGCCGAGCCGGCCATCGAGCACCTGCTCAGCCCGCTGCTGCACGCGGTCGGGCTGCCCGACGCGGTCAGCCACCTGGTCGGGCTGCTCTTCGCCCTGGGCCTGGTGACCTTCCTGCACCTGGTGGTCGGCGAGATGGCCCCGAAGTCCTGGGCGATCACCGACGCGGAGCGCTCGGCCATGCTGCTGGCGCTGCCGTTCCGGGCCTTCGCCCGGGTCGCCCGCCCGGTGCTGTCCGCGCTCAACGCGCTGGCCAACGCCGTGTTGCGGCTGTTCGGCGTGCGCCAGCAGGACCAGCTCGCCCAGGTGCACGGCCCGGACGAGCTGCGCATCCTGCTGGAGCAGTCCCGCGAGCACGGGCTGCTCGGCGCGGAGCAGCACCAGCTGCTCACCAGCATGCTGGAGTTGCAGGGCACCAGGGTGGCGCAGGTGATGGAGCCGTTCGACCGGATCGTCACGGTCCGCCGGGACGACACCGCCGACCGGATCGAGCACGTCTCCCGCGACAGCGGCCGGTCCCGGCTCGCCGTGGTCGACGCCGGCGGCGAGGTCTGCGGGCTCGTCCACGTCCGCGAGGCGGTCCGCGCGGTCACCACCGGCCGGCCGGCCACCGCCGAGGAGCTGATGACCTCGGCGTTCACCCTGCCCGGGGAGGCGACGGTCACCGAGGCGGTGGCCGCCATGCGGGGCCGGCAGGCCCAGTTGGCGCTGGTCAGCAACGGCGGCGGCCCGACCCGGCCGATCGGCTTCGTCGCGCTCGAGGACCTCCTGGAGGAGGTCATCGGCGAGTTCGACGACGAGACCGACCCGGTCCCCCGAGGCCGCCGCATGCGCTGACGGCTCCGGGTGCGTCTGTTGTCGCTCCGGCGACAACAGACGCACCCGCACCGGGCGCCGCAGGCGGCGCATGCCGGAGCGGGCAGCGGGAATGCCCGCGCATGCGGTTGACCGGGGTGTCGTCGGAGTCCGTGTGGACCGGGCTCTCGGTGAGCACCACGCTGCCCAACCCGAGCACCCGCCCGGGGCTGCGCCTGCCCGGCCGGGTCACCCTGGCCGCCGGTGGCACCGACGTCGGCGTCCGGCACATCCGGCTCGGGCTGGTCGCCCAGGTGGAGCCGGAGGACCCGGGGTCGCCGCGCCGGCTGGTGCAGTACCACCAGGTGCCGATCGCCGGCCGGTTCGTGGTGCCGGCCGGGCGGCGGCGGGCGGTGGACTTCGCGATCCCGCTGCCCTGGGAGACGCCGGTGACGATCTTCGGCGGGGTGCCGCTGATGAGCCTGCGGACCGGGCTGCGTACCGAGGTGTCGGTCGACCCGGACCTGGACCAGGGCGCCATGGTGCCGGTCTTCGTCCACCCGATCCCCACCCAGCAGCACGTCCTCGCCGCGCTGGACACCCTCGGCTTCGTCATGCGGCAGGCCGGGCTCCAGCAGGGGCGGCTGCCCGGCGTGGAGCAGGGGCTTCCGTTCCACCAGCGGCTGGCCTACTGGGTCGCCCCGCTCTACGCCGGCCCGATCACCGAGCTGGAGGTGATCTTCGTGACCAACGCGGCGGGGCTGGAGGTGCTGCTCTGGATGGACCGCCGGCTCTCCCTGGCCGGGGTGACCCACCAGAGCATCAGCCGGTTCCGGGCCTGGCACGCGGGAGCGGACCGGCGGGACTGGGTCGCCACGGTGGACGGTTGGCTGCGGCACGCGATCGACCGGCACGCCGCGGCCGCCGCCCACGCCGACTGGTCCGGCAGGATCAGCGAATCCGCGCACGTCAGCCGGCCGCCCGACGAGCCGGTCGCACCCGGCTACGGCCTCGGCGGCACGGCGGGCGGGGCGGGCGTCGGCGGTGGCGGCGGCGACGGCACCTGAGCACCGGCCGCCGCCGTGACGGGTCAGACCGACGCGGTGGCGAGTTTCAGGCTGAAGCCGAGGAAGAGCACGGCGATGGCCGTGGTGCCGGTCGCGGCGAGCCGCTGCCGGCGGTGGAACTGGGCGGCCAGGAAGGTGCCGGTGAGGATCAGCGCGGTCAGGTAGAGCGCGCTGGTCACCTGGGCGATCAGCCCGAGCAGCAGGAAGGACAGCGCCGGCCACGCGTACCCGGGGTCGACGAACTGGATGAAGAAGGAGATGAAGAAGAGGATCGCCTTCGGGTTGAGCAGGCTGATCACCAGCGCCCGCCGGAACGGGCTGCGCACCGCCGCCGGCTCCGCCGCGTCGATGAGCCGCGGCGTCGCCGGGTCGTTGCGGTCGCGCCAGCGCCGCCAGGCGCCGCGCAGCATGGTCAACCCCAACCACGCGAGGTACGCGGCGCCGGCGTACTTGACCACGAGGAAGAGCGCCGGATACGCCTGGAGCAGCGACGCCACCCCGGCGGCGGAGAGGATCATCAGCACCGAGTCGCCGACGAACACGCCTCCGGCGGCCCGGTAACCGGCGGCCACCCCACGGCGCGCGGCCGTGGAGAGCACGAAGAGCGAGTTCGGCCCGGGCAGCAGCACGATCGCCACGGTGCCCAGCAGGTACGTCCAGATGTCGGTGATCCCCAGCACGCCGGTCATCATGACGCCGCGGGCACCGCGGGGCGAAGCCGTTCCCGCAGCCTGACCTGTGCGTTTGGCCACTCCTCGGCGAGCATCGAGTAGAGCGCGGACTCCCGCCAGGTGCCGTCGGCGCGCCGGCGGTTGGACCGCAGCGTCCCCTCCCGGACCGCGCCGAGCCGTTCGATGGCCCGCTGCGAGCGCTCGTTGAGCGAGCTGGTCTGCCAGGTGACCCGGATGGCGTCCAGCTCCTCGAAGGCCCGGGTGAGCAGCAGCAGCTTCGCCTCGGTGTTGATCCCGGTGCGCCACCAGGGCCGGCCGAGCTGGGTGTAGCCGATCTCCACGGTCCGCAGCTCGGCGTCGGGCTGGTAGTAGGAGGTGGTGCCGACCACCGCGCCGGTCGTCGCGCAGCGCTGCACCCAGGGCATCCGCACCCCGCGCCGGTGGGCGTCGAGCGAGGCCCGGACGTAGGCCGCCATCTCCTCGACGCTGCCGGGGCGCGGCGTGCCCACGTACCGCCAGACCTCCTCGTCGTCGAGCGCGGCGTAGAGCTCCTCGGCGTGGGACTGGTCGAGCGGCTCCAGCACGACGTGCTCGCCGCGCAGCACCACCGGCTCCAGCCAGGGCGACGGGGCGGGCCGCAGGTACGCCGGCACCGGCGCGGTCACCCCGGCGTCCGGCTCGGGCAGCCCCCGGGTGACCCGCAGCGGCACCACCCCGGCCCAGTACGGCAGGTCGCGGTCGGCGGGCTCGTCGTTGACCCCGGCGGCCCGGGCGCGGACCGACACCTCGCGCAGCGGCAGCGCCAGCACGGCCGTCTCGGCCAGCTCCCGGCGGCTCGGCGGCCGGCTGTCGGTGCTGCGCCCGGCGGCCACCTTCTCGACCAACGCGGTGAGCACGGCGAGCTTCTCCCGCTCGTCGGTGACCAGGCGGGCGGTGCCGTGGGCGACCACGGACCGGTAGTTGGCGCTGTGGTTTAACTGCGTACGGGCGAGGACCAGCCCGTCGAGGTGGGTCACCGCGACGCAGATCGGCAGCCCGGCCTCGTCGCGGGCGGCGAGCAGCGGCCGGCTGCCGGTGGAGCCGTGCAGGTAGAGGGTGTCGCCGACGCGGACGTGCAGGGTGGGCAGCAGTCGGGGCTCGCCGTCCACGGTGAACCCGAGCGTGCAGTGGTACGCCTCGTCCAGGACGGCGTGCGCGGCAGCCTCGTCGTAGCTCATCCGGCCCCGCATGCGGGTGGCGGTGGTCCGTTCGGTCCGGGGGTACATGCGACATCCCACCTTTGTTCTAGTACAATCTCCGAACTGTGGCAGCACATTATCAGATCAGCGGCTCCTCCTCGGCGGCGATTTCGGCGAGCGTGGAAACCGGCGTCCGGACCGGCGAGCTCGCCCCCGGCGACGCCCTGCCCGCCGTCCGCGCTCTCGCCGGCGAGCTGGGCGTCAGCCCGGCCACCGTCGCCAGGGCGTACCAGGAGCTGCGGCAGCGTGGCCTCGT
>NZ_JBSSLX010000122.1:0-17321 GCF_053890995.1 Micromonospora sp. I033
TCCAGCCGAGGTCGAGGAAGCGCCGGCAGAGTGCGGCGCCCAGCGCGCCGGCCAGGTGGGGGCGGCGCTCGGTCCAGTCCAGGCAGTCCCGGACCAGTGGCCGCCGGGCGGCGCGCAGCGGCGCGACGGGCACACCGAGGTCGTCCAGCCAGGCCACCCCGGCCGGGGTGAGCGCCAGGCCGCCGGCACGGTCGAGCACGCCCCGGGCCAGCAGGGCGTCGTGCAGCAGCACGCCGAGCCGGCCGGCCAGGTGGTCGTAGCAGGTCCGGGCGTACGCGAGGGAGGTGTGCGCCGTCGCGGCGCGCAACGTGCGGGGCGGGGCCGCCGGGGCGGGCGCCCGGCCGGCCAGGTCCTCGATGAGCTGGGCCACCGACGGGTCGGCCAGGCGGACGTACCGGTGCCGGCCCTGCCGCTCCTCGGCCAGCAGCCCGCCGCGGACCAGCCGGGTGAGGTGGTCGCTCGCGGTGGACGGCGCCACCCCGGCGGACCGGGCCAGCTCGCCCGCCGTCCAGGCCCGCCCGTCGAGCAGGGCGAGGCAGAAGCCGGCCCGGGTCGGGTCGGCGAGCAGCGCGGCGAGCCCGGCCAGCGCGTGGCCGTCGGAGCGGGTGGTCATGCCGCAATGCTGGCACGGACACGCTTCGGTCCCCACCGACCGGTGCAGCGGCTCTTTACATCGTTGTCTCCAACGTTGTAGAAACGGAGGCACCGCAGTGACCTCCGTCTACCTCCAAGGCAGGCCTGATGGGACACCTCCGCCGCGGCGGCGTGCTCGCCGCCGTACTCACGATGTTGCTGACCACGGCGGCGGCCGCGCCCGCCGCCGCGGCCGACCGCTACCGGAACCCGGTGTCGGCCGGCTTCGCCGACACCTTCGCCGACCCGGCCGTGGTCCGCGGGGACGACGGCCTCTGGTACGCCTTCGGCACCTCCGACCCGCTGCGCGAGGGCGAACGCCAGCCGCACCGGGTGCCGATCGCCCGCTCCGCCGACCTGGTCGACTGGACCTACGTGGGCGACGCCTTCGCACCGGACCAGCGGCCGTCCTTCGCCGCGCCCGGGGCGGCGTTCTGGGCGCCCGACGTGCGCCGGGTCGCCGGCCGCTGGGTCATGTACGTGACCGTCACCGACACCACCGTCTCCGGCGACACCTTCGACACCGCGATCGGGGCGGCCACCGCGCCCACCCCGGCCGGGCCGTGGACGTTCGCCGACGCGCCCGTGGTCGCCCCGCGCCCCGGCGGGGGCGGCGGTTACCTGTGGACCATCGACCCGAGCCAGTTCACCGACGTGGACGGCCGGTCCTACCTGTACTACGGCAGCTACTACGGCGGCGTCTCGGTCACCGAGCTGTCCGCCGACGGGCTGCGCGCGGTCGGCGCGGCCACCATGGTCGCCATCGACAACAAGTTCGAGGGCAGCTACGTGCTGCGCCACGACGGCTGGTACTGGCTGTTCGCCTCCACCGCGAACTGCTGCGCCGGGCCGGCCACCGGCTACTCAGTGCAGGTCGGCCGGGCGCGCGACCCGCGCGGCCCGTTCGTGGACCGGGACGGCCAGCGGCTCGACGTCTCCCGGGCCGGCGGCACGCCGGTGCTCACGCAGAACGGCAACCGCTGGATCGGCACCGGGCACCACGCGGTGGTCACCGACCTGTCCGGGCAGGACTGGATCGCCTACCACGCGATCGACCGGGCCGATCCCTACCTGGACGAGCCGTTCGGGATCAACGAGCGGCCGATGCTGCTGGACCGCCTCGACTGGGTGGACGGCTGGCCGACCGTCAACGCCGGCGCCGGCCCCTCGGACGGGCCCCGGCCCGCGCCGGTCACCACCGGCCGGGTCGACGCCCGCTTCGACACCGCCGACCTCGGCGGCTGGCGGGGCGGCGCGGGCGACTGGCGGGTGAGCGGCGGCGTCCTGGTGGGCACCGGCACGCTGACCGCCCGGACCGGGCTCGGCGGGGACGTACGGGCCGAGGCAGACCTGCGCCTGGCCGGCGCGGACGCGGCCGGGCTGCGGCTCGGCGCGGTGGAGGTCCGGGTCGGCGACGGCCGGCTCACCGCCCGGGACGCCGGCGGCGCGACGGCGAGCGTGCCGCTGCCCGCCGGGCTGGACCTCACCGCCCGGCACAACCTGGCCGTGGAGGTACGCGGCCGGCAGCTCGTCGCCGAGCTGAGCCCGGCCCGCCTCGGCGACCAGCTCGCCGTGGTGACGCTGACGCTGGCCCGGCCGGCGGCCGGCCCGCTCGCGCTGCGCGCCGAGGGTGGCGCGGCCGAGTTCGACAACGTCAGCGCGGCCCGGCTGTACCGGCCGGTCCGGCACCCGCTCGCCCCGCCCCGCGTCGGCCCGCTGCTGCCCGGCTGGTCGGACGAGTTCACCGACGGGCTCGACCCGGCCTGGCAGTGGATCCGCCCCAACCCGGCCGCCACGGTGACCGGCGGCGCGCTGCGCTGGCCGGTCGAGTCGACCGACCTGGTCGGCACCGGCAACACCGCCGGGGTGCTGCTGCGCGACGCGCCCGCGGGCGACTACGTCGCGGAGACGAAGGTGACCCTCGACCTGGGCGAGGACAGCGTGCGCAACTACCAGCAGGCGGGCCTGGTGGCGTACGTGGACGACGACCGGTTCGCCCGGCTGGCCCAGGTGGCCATCTGGAACACCCGCCAGGTCGAGTACGGCTACGAGCTGCCCTTCGCCGGCCGGCCGGTGTACGGCGGCAGCATCGTCGGCACCCCGGCCACCACCACCTGGCTGCGACTGGCCCACCACGTCGACCCGGTCACCGGCGAGCACGAGTTCCGGGCCGGGTCCAGCCGGGACGGCACGCACTGGACCTGGGGCGCGGTGTGGACCTTCCCGGCCGACACCACACCGAGGATCGGCCTCGTCGCGCACGGCGGCGCCACCCCGGCGGTGACCGCGGAGTTCGACTACCTGCGGTTCCACCGCTGACCCGGGCGACCGGGGCCGTCCGGCTGCGGTTTCCACCGCTGACCCGTGCGGCCCCGGTCAGGCGCCGGGGCGCGGGCAGGCCGGGGTGAGCTCGCTGACCGTCCGGGTGTCGCTGTCGTAGCTGCGCGCGGCCACGAACTCCCCGCCCGGCCGGTCCGGCCCGGCCACCGCCCGGGCCCGTCGGCGGTCGGCGTCGCGGAACCGCAGCGCCAGGCTCAGGTGCGGCACCCAGCGCCCGGGCAGGTGCCACGGGTGCGGCCCCGGCGCCCCGGCCAGCACGTCCCAGACCGCGCCGTGCAGGGCGATCAGCTGCGGCGCGGGGCGGACCAGCCAGACCAGCGGGGCGCTGCCGTCGAGGACCGCCACCCGGTCCAGCCGGGCCGGCAGCGGCAGCGCCGCGTCGCAGAGGTCGGCGAGGCGCTGCTCGGCGCCGGGCGGGAACTCGTCGACCGAAGCGAGGGTCAGGTGCGGGCGGTTGGTCGGGTGCGTGTTGCGGGCCAGGCTGGGCAGGCCGGCGGCGGCAAGCCGGTCCCAGGCCGCCCGTACCGCCTCCTCCAGCTCCGGCGAGCAGAGCAGTTCGACCGTACGCACGCCGTCAGGCTAATCGCCGGCGGTGTGCGGCGGCGTCCCGTGGGGAATGCCGGCCGGATGAGCGCGCTGACCGAGACCGACGAACGCCACCTGCGCCGGGCCGTCGAGCTGGCCGCCGCCGCCCGGGCCGCCGGGGACGGGCCGTTCGGTTCGCTGCTTGTCGACACCGACGGGCGGGTGCTGGCCGAGGAGGTCAACACCGAGCGGACCGACGGCGACGTCACCGCCCACCCGGAGCTGAAGCTGGCCCGCTGGGCGGCCCGGCAGCTCACCCCGGAGGCGGCGGCCGTGGCCACCCTCTACACCAGTTGCCAGCCGTGCGGCATGTGCGCCGCCGCCATCGAGCGCTCCGGCCTGGGCCGGGTGGTCTACGCGCTCAGCGCCGAGCAGCTCGCCGGGCTGCGCCCCGCTCCCCCGGCCACCCCGGTGGCGTACGCCGGCCCGGCCCTGTTCGACGAGGCACGGGTACCGGTCCAGCCGGCCTGAGCCGGCTTGGTCAGAGCCAGCCCGCCTCACGGGCCCGCCGGACCGCCTCGGCCCGGTCGGCGGCGCCGAGCTTCTGCACGCACGCGGCCAGGTGGTTGCGGACCGTTCCGGCCGCCAGGTGGGTCCGCCGGGCGATCACCGCGACCGGGGTGCCCAGCTCCGCCAGGCGCAGCGTCTCCAGCTCGCGCGGGGTGAGCGGGCACTCGGGCAGGGTCAGCGCGTCGGCGGCGAGGGCCGGGTCGACGTACCGCGCGCCGGCGTGCACCCGGCGGATCACGTCGGCCAGCGCGCCGCCGGGCGCGCCCTTGGCCAGGAACCCCCGCGCGCCCGCGGTCAGCGCCGGCCGGAGCTGGGCGGGCCGGCCGTGCCCGGTGAGGATCACCGTGGCGCAGCCGGGCAGCACGCGGGCCAGCTCGGCGGCGACCTGGATCCCGCCGGGCGCCGGCATCTCCAGGTCCAGCACGGCCACGTCGGGGCGGTGGGCCAGCGCCGCGTCGAGGGCGGCGCGGCCGTCGGCGGCGTGCGCCACCACCTCGATGTCCGGCTCCAGGTCGAGCAGGGCCGCGAGGGCGAGCCGGATCAGCTCCTCGTCGTCGGCCAGCAGCACCCGGATCACGAGGCCACCGGCACGGTCGCCACCAGGTGGAACACCCCGTCCTCGGCGTACGCGCGGACGCTGCCACCGGCCGGGGCGAGGCGGTCGGCCAGCCCGCGCAGCCCGCCGCTGAGCCCGTCCGGGCCGGTCCCACCGGCGCCGTCGTTGCGTACGGTCATCGTCACCAGGCCGTCCTCCCGGGTCAGCTCGATCCGGCACCAGTCGGCCCGGCTGTGCCGCAGCACGTTCGTCCCGGCCTCGCGCAGCACGGCGGCCAGGTCGGCGGCGACCGGCGCGGGCAGCTCGCCGGCCGGCGGCACCACGGTGCAGCGCACCCCGCTGGACCGGAGCACCTCCCCCACCGCGGTTAGTTGCTCGGCCAGGTCGACGGCGCGGTAGCCGTGCACGGCCTCGCGTACCCGGCTCAGGGCGGAGCCGGCGAGCCGGCGCGCCTCGGCCGCCTCCCGCCCGGCCCGGGCGGCGTCGACGGGTGCGAGCCGCTCGGCCAGCTCCGCCTTGAGCGCGATCACGGTGAGGTCATGGCCGAGCAGGTCGTGCACGTCGCGGGCGAAGCGCAGCCGCTCCTCGGCGGCGGCGAGCCGGGCCCGGGCCTCCTGCCCCTGCCGGGCCTCGACGACCAGGTCCCAGAACCACACCTGGAGCCAGGTGACCGCGGCGCTCCCGACGCCGACGCCACCGGTGACGAGCAGGGCGGTGGGCAGCGGCCCGCCGGTCGCCCGGGTCACGGCGGCCGAGGCGCCGAGCACCGCCACCGCCGCGAGCAGGGCGGGCAGCGGCCGGAACAGCAGCGGGGACATGCCGACCAGGGACGCGCCCAGCCAGGCCCAGGTCGGCCAGGCGCCGGCGGCGACCGGGCCGACCAGCGGCAGGCTGAGCAGGGCGGCCACCGCCAGCGCGGCGTGCCGGCGGCGCCGGGCCCGCCCGGCGAGCCAGGGGGTGACCGCCGCGTGCAGCACCGCCGCCTGGGCGGCGGCGAAGCCGGCCAGCCCGAGCACGCCGAGCGCCAGGCGCAGCGGGTCCGGCTCCCGGGCCAGCCCGACGCCGGGCAGCAGCAGGGTGGTCCCGACGTTCGTCGCCAGCGACACCAGGGTGAGCTGCCGGGCCCGCCGCAGCCGGCGGTCCACCGCGTCGACCGTCATGTCCGCCGATCCTAGGGCCGGTGACCGCCCGGTTCACCCCTGCGGAATGTCACGCCGCACCCGTGCGCGACGCACGGTTTTCCGGTGACGGACGCGCCTGGTCCCGTACGCGGGGCGCCGGCAGGGTCGGGGCATGACCGAGACGACGGTACGGACACCGCTGCGAGCGGACGCCCGACGGCTGGCCGGCCACGTGGCCGGGATGGTCGTGGCGATGGTGGTCGGAATGCTGCTGCTCGGCCCGCTGTGGCGGGCCGGCGCCGAGTGGCTGGGCGGCGCGGACGTGCTGGCCCGGGCGGATGTCGGCGCGCTGGTGATGGCGACGGACATGGGGCTGGGCATGGCCGCCTGGATGTGGCACCGGGGCCACGGGTGGGCCGCCACGGCCGAGATGGTGGCCGTCATGTACGTCCCGTTCCTGCTGCTGCTCCCGCCCTGGTGGGCCGGGCTGGTCGGGGACGACGCGCTGATGCTCGGCGGCCACCTGCTGATGCTGCCGGCGATGGCGGTGGTGGCGCTGCGGCACCGGCACGCGCACCCGGCGCCGGCCCGCCGCCATCCGGTGGCCGCCGCCCTGGCGCGCCGCTGGCCGACCGGGCTGGCCCTGCTCATGACGGTGGACCTCTGGATCGCGCCGACCGTGTTCTCCCCGTGGACGCTGCTGGTGCTGCCCGCCGGTTACCTGCTCATCGGCACCTGGCGGCGGCAGTGGGGCGACCGCCGGAACCTGCCGTGGCAGCTCGCCGGGCTGGCCGGCTGGGGCGGGCTGGCCGGAGGCGCCCTGCTCGCGCGGGACGGCCTCGCCGGAGTGCTGGTCGGGCTCGGCTGGCTCGGGCACGCCGCCTGGGACCTGGCGCACCACCGCACCGGCCGGGTGGTGCCCCGGGGGTACGCGGAGTGGTGCGGGGTGCTGGACGCCGTCGTGGGGTCGACCGTCCTGCTGGCCGTCCTGTCCGGGTGAACCGCGGCGTGGCGGGGGCGACGGTTTGCGACGGTCGCCGCGACGGCCGGGTGGGGGTGATGAAAGGCTTGTCCCATGAGTTCCGCACCAGCCCCGACCGATCCCGCCAACCCCGCCGAGGACGAGGCCGCCGCCTTCGCCGACCTCGGGCTGCGCACCGAGCTGCTGAACGCGCTGGCCGCCCTCGGCTACGAGGAGCCGACCCCGATCCAGCGGGAGGCGATCCCGCCGCTGCTCGCCGGCCAGGACCTGCTGGGGCAGGCGGCGACCGGCACCGGCAAGACCGCGGCGTTCGCCCTGCCGCTGCTGCAGCGGATGCCCGACGATCGCCCCGGCGGGGAACCGGTGTCGCTGGTGCTGGTGCCGACCCGGGAGCTGGCGGTGCAGGTGTCCGAGGCGTTCCACCGGTACGGCAAGGACCTGGGCGCCCGGGTGCTGCCGATCTACGGCGGCCAGCCGATTGGCCGGCAGCTGCGCGCCCTGGACGCCGGCGTGGACGTGGTCGTGGCGACCCCGGGCCGGGCGCTCGACCACATCGCCCGGGGCACCCTGCGGCTGGGCGCGCTGGCCACGGTGGTGCTGGACGAGGCCGACGAGATGCTCGACATGGGCTTCGCCGAGGACATCGAGGCGATCCTGGAGCACGCCCCGGCGGGCCGGCAGACCGTGCTCTTCTCGGCCACCATGCCGGCCCGGATCGACGGGCTGGCCCGCCAGCACCTGACCGACCCGGTGCGCATCCAGATCGAGCGCGAGCGGCCGGTCGCGGGCGAGGCGCCGCGGGTGCGGCAGAGCGCGTACATCATCGCGCGGGCGCACAAGCCGGCGGCGCTGGGCCGGGTGCTGGACGTGGAGTCGCCCACCGCGGCGATCGTGTTCTGCCGCAGCCGGGAGGAGGTGGACCGGCTCACCGAGACCATGAACGGCCGGGGCTACCGCGCCGAGGCGCTGCACGGCGGGATGAGCCAGGAGCAGCGGGACCGGGTGATGGGCCGGCTGCGGTCGGGCACCGCCGACCTGCTGGTGGCCACCGACGTGGCGGCGCGCGGGCTGGACGTGGAGCAGCTCACCCACGTGGTCAACTACGACGTCCCGTCGGCGCCCGAGTCGTACGTGCACCGGATCGGCCGGGTGGGCCGGGCCGGCCGGGAGGGCGTGGCGATCACGCTGGCCGAGCCGCGCGAGCACCGGATGCTCAAGACCATCGAGCGGGTCACCGGGCAGCGGATCGCGGTCGACAAGATCCCCACGGTGGCGGACCTGCGTACCCGGCGGCTGGAGCTGACCCAGGCGGCGCTCCGGGAGTCGCTGCTGGAGGACGACCTGGAGCCGTTCCGGGCGATCGTCGAGTCGCTGACCGACGAGTTCGACCTCATGGAGGTCGCGCTGGCCGCGGTGCGGCTGGCCCACGAGGCCACCCTGCCCGGCACGGCCGACGAGGAGGAGGAGATCCCGCAGGTCGCGGTCCGCGCGCCCCGGGAGCCCCGACCGGGCTACGAGGGCCGGGAGCGACGCGGCGGCGCGCGTCCCCGCGCCGGGGGGACGACGCAGGTCTTCATCGGGCTGGGCCGGCGCGCCGGGGTGCGCCCGCAGGACCTCGTCGGGGCGATCACCGGGGAGACCGGGGTCAGCGGCCGGGACATCGGCTCGATCGAGATCGCCGACCGGTTCTCCCTGGTGGAGGTCCCGTACGGCGTAGCCGACGAGGTGATCCAGGGGCTGCGCGGCAGCACCATCAAGGGCCGCAAGGCCACCGTGCGCCGGGACCGGGACCGGGACGGCGAGGGCGGCGGCGAGCGCCGTGTCGACGGTGACCGCCGGGAGCGGCGCGGCCGGGATGGCGACGGTGGGGAGCGGCGGGAGCGCCGGGACCGCTGGTGAGCACGGCCGAGGCCCCCGGTCCGGGTGGACCGGGGGCCTCGGCGTGTCAGGTGGTCAGGCCGCGGCGAGCGGCTGGCCGCCCAGGGTCTCCGCGTCGACCTCGGCCGGGCGCAGCGCCAGGGCGAGCACGTCGGCGACGTCGGCGAGGGTGTGGATGGTCAGCGCCTCGCGGACCTCGGTGGGCAGGTCGTCCAGGTCCGGCTCGTTGCGCTTCGGGATGATCACCTCGGTCAGCCCGGCCCGGTGGGCGGCGAGCAGCTTCTGCTTCACGCCTCCGATGGGCAGCACCCGGCCGGAGAGGGTCACCTCGCCGGTCATCCCGAACTCCGGCCGGACCGGCCGGCCGGTCACCAGCGACGCCAGCGCGGTGACCATGGTGATCCCGGCGCTCGGGCCGTCCTTGGGCACCGCGCCCGCCGGGAAGTGCACGTGGATCCGCCGCCCGGCGAGGGCGTTCGGGTCGATGCCGAGGCGTCGCCCGTTGGAGCGCAGGTAGGACAGCGCGATGTGCGCCGACTCCTTCATCACGTCGCCGAGCTGGCCGGTGAGGGTCAGCCCCGGCTCGCCCTCCATGCTGGTGGCCTCGATGAAGAGCACGTCGCCGCCGGCGCCGGTGACCGCCAGGCCGGTGGCCACGCCGGGCACCGCCGTCCGCTCGGCCGACTCCGGGGTGAACTTGGGCCGGCCCAGGTAGCGGGCGAGGTTGTCGGTGTCGACGCGGACCGGCGCCGGGTCGGACGCCAGTGCCACGGTGACCTTGCGCAGGATCTTGGCCAGGGCCCGCTCCAGCTGCCGGACGCCCGCCTCCCGGGTGTACTCACCCGCGATGAGCGCCAGCGCCTCGTCGGCCACGGTGACCTCGTCGGCGGTCAGCCCGGCCCGCTCCCGCTGCCGGGGCAGCAGGTGGTCGCGGGCGATGGCCACCTTCTCGTCCTCGGTGTAGCCGTCCAGGGTGACCAGCTCCATCCGGTCCAGCAGCGGGCCGGGGATGCTCTCCACCACGTTGGCGGTGGCCAGGAACAGCACGTCGGACAGGTCGAGGTCGACCTCCAGGTAGTGGTCCCGGAAGGTGTGGTTCTGCGCCGGGTCGAGCACCTCCAGCAGGGCCGCGGCCGGGTCGCCGGAGTAGCCGACGGCCAGCTTGTCGACCTCGTCGAGGAGCACCACCGGGTTCATCGAGCCGGCCTCGCGCAGCGCGCGGACGATCCGGCCGGGCAGCGCGCCGACGTAGGTGCGCCGGTGGCCGCGGATCTCCGCCTCGTCGCGGACGCCGCCGAGGGAGACCCGGACGAAGTTGCGGCCGAGCGCCCGCGCCACGGACTCGCCGAGGCTGGTCTTGCCGACGCCGGGCGGGCCGGCCAGGGCGAGCACCGCACCGGAGCCGCGACCGCCGACCACGCCGAGGTTGCGCTCGGCGCGCCGGTTGCGTACGGCCAGGTACTCCAGGATGCGGTCCTTCACGTCGGCCAGGCCGGCGTGGTCGGCGTCGAGCACCGCACGCGCCGCGGCCAGGTCGGTGTTGTCCTCGGTACGCGTGTTCCACGGCATCTCGAGGACGGTGTCCAGCCAGGTCCGGATCCAGCCCGCCTCCGGGGAGGCGTCGCTGGCCCGCTCCAGCTTGCCGACCTCGCGCAGGGCCGCCTCGCGGACCTTCTCGGGCAGGTCGGCGGACTCGACGCGGGAGCGGTAGTCGGCGGAGCCGTCCGGCTCGTCCTCGCCGAGCTCCTTGCGGATCGCGGCGAGCTGCTGGCGGAGCAGGAACTCGCGCTGCGACTTCTCCAGCCCCTCGCGGACGTCGCTGTTGATCCGCTCGGTGACCTCCTGCTCGGCCAGGTGGTCCTTCACCCAGCCGACCAGCAGCTCCAGCCGGGCGGTGACGTCCGGGGCGGCGAGCAGCTCGGTCTTCTGCGCCAGGGTCAGCCACGGCGCGTAGCCGGCGGCGTCGGCCAGCTCGGAGAGGTCGGTCATCCGCTCCATGGCGTCGATGACCTGCCACGCGCCGCGCTCCTGAAGGACCGAGGTCATCAGCGCGCGGTACTCGCGGGCGAGCTCCCGGGCCCGGCCGGCCGGGGCGGGTTCGTCGAGGGTGGTCGCCTCGACCCAGAGGGCGGCGCCCGGTCCGGGCACGCCGGAGCCGATCCGGGCCCGGGCGAGGCCGCGGACCACGGCGGCCGGCTCGCCGCTGGGCAGCCGGCCCACCTTCTCGATGGTGGCGATCACGCCGACCGAGCCGTACTCGCCGTCGAGGCGCGGCACGGCGAGCAAGCGCTTGTCCCCGGTGGCGCGGGCCGCGTCGACCGCGGCCTGGGTGGTCGGGTCGAGGGTCACCGGGATGACCATGCCGGGCAGCAGGACGGCGTCGGTCAGAGGAAGTACCGGAAGAGTTGCCATCGAACACCTGCTATCACGTTGAGTTGAGCGTGTCAGGCTCAAGTAACAAACCGTCTCCCTTGTTCCAGCTTGTGACCCACGCCACTCCACCGGCGCCCTCCGGCGCGCCGCCGCGTGTGAACGCCCATTTGCCGCCGCCGCGATATCCCGACCCGCCGAATGGCGAAGGGCGGGTATTGTTGCGAAATTGCCACGAGATACGTCAAACTCGTAGCCACACCCCGCCCGACACAGGGAGTAATGGCGATGGCAAGGAAAGTAATCACCGTTCTGACCGACGACCTCGACGGCGGAAAGGCCGATCGGACCGTCGAGTTCAGCCTGGACGGCGTGGCATACACGATCGACGTCTCCGACGAGAACGCCGGCGTCCTGCGCAAGGCGCTGGACCCGTACATCAGCGCTGGCAGGCGGATCGGTCGCGGCCCGGTGGAGGCCGGTCGCGCGCCGCGTGGCGCGACCCGGCCGAGCACCTCGGGAATGGACCGCGAGCAGAACCGCGCCATCCGGGAATGGGCCGCCAAGAACGGCTACGAGATTTCCGAGCGGGGCCGCATCCCCGTCTCGGTGGTGGAGGCCTACAAGAACCGCTGAACCTCCGGTTCACCGTCGGGCACCCCGGGGTCACGCTGAGAAATCGGCTGGCCCCGGCTGGCTTTTCCCGTCGTTAACAATTTTCAGCCGGGCGGGGAATCCCGGCAGCCGACTTCATCCCGCGTCGCCCCTCCGGGACGCGGCGATCCCCGACCGCCTGGGAGCCCTCGGTGCGCGTCAGCATGGCGACCAGCGCCGGCCGGGCCGGCCGGCCGAACGAGGACTTCGTCGGCGCGGTGCCCGGCGCCGCGGTGCTGCTCGACGGCGCCGGCATCCCCGGAACGGAGTCGATCTGCTCCCACGGCGTCGCCTGGTACACGCACCGCCTCGGCGGGGCGCTGCTCGGTCGGCTGTCGCGTGACGACGGGCGGGACCTGACGGCGATCCTCGCCGACACGATCGACGAGATCGCGGCCGAGCACGGCGGCACCTGCGACGTCACGGACCCGGGCAGCCCGCAGGCGACCGTGCTGATCGTCCGCGCCCACCGGGGCCGCCTGGACCATCTCCTGCTCGCGGACTCCTTCCTGGTCCTCGACCAGGTCGGCGGTGACCCGCAGGTCGTCACCGACGAGCGCGAGGTCACCGCCAGGCGCGTCTGCTCGGCGCCCCTGGACGGCGTTCCGCCGGGAACACCGGAGCACGACAGCGTCCGGGCCTCGTGCGTCGAGGCGCTGCGGGCCCGCCGGAACCAGCCGGGCGGCTACTGGCTCGCCAAGGACGACCCGCGCGCGGCGGAGGAGGCGGTGACCGGCAGCCGGCCACTGCACGACCTGGCGGCCGTCGCGCTGCTCAGCAACGGCGCCAGCCGCATCGTCAACCCGTACGGCCTGACCGGCTGGCGCGGCGTGCTGGACCTGCTCGCCGCCGACGGGCCGGCCGAGATCGTCCGCCGCGTCCGGGAGGCCGAGGCCAGCACCTCGGCGGCCCCCGACGCCCCGCTCCCCGACGACGCCACGGTCGCGCACTGCACCCACCTGGCGCCCGGCCGCTGACGAGGTGCCCGAACCGCGTTGATCATGAGGTTAGCGCTGCGATTCGCCCGATTCGTCACGGCCAACGTCATGATCAACCCACGGAACGGCCGGAGCCGCCCGGGGCATCCCGGGCGGCTCCGGCCGTCGGTAATCAGTTGACCCGGATCCGCACCACGTCGAAGGCGGGGGTCTGGTTGGCCCGCTCCATCATCGGAATGCGGTGCGACCCGTCACCGGCCCAGACCGCGCACTGCGCCAGCCCCGACTCCGGCAGGCCCGGGATCTGGATCTGCACGTCGTCCGGCTGCTCGCTGCCCCGGCCGTCCTCGGTGGCGACGAAGAACGCCGGCACGTCCTGCGGGTTCGGCGGCTGCCGGGTGCTGTCGAGCATCCGGCACGCGGTGTGGAAGTGGCCGCGTACGAGGCCCTGGTCGTTGAGGAGCGAACTCTCCAGGTAGTAGCCGCCCTGGCCGGCGGCGAGGAAGCGGTCGCGCACCAGGTTGCGGGTGGTGACCCGGAGGGTGAACGGCTGGTTGCGCTGGACCCGGTTCGGGAACTGCGTGATCAGCAGCGAGGGATTGTTCGCGGCGGCCCCGACCTCACCGAACGCGGTGCTCACGCAGCGGTTCCCGTTCTGGAAACCGTCGTGCGCCTGGAGCCGGCTGTTGGCGCAGTCCTTGGCGAGCACGTTCAGGCCGTTGTTGCCGCCGTTCTGGCCGCCGTTGTTCCCGCCGTTCTGGCCACCGTTGTTGTTTCCGCCGGTCTGGCCGCCGTTGTTGTTCCCGCCGGTCGGACCCGCGGTCGGACCCCCGGTCTGACCGCCATTCTGACCGCCGTTCTGACCGCCGTTCTGTCCGCCGGTCTGACCACCGTTCTGGCCGCCGTTCTGGGCGTTGTCGGCGAGGGCGCACTGCGCCAACTGGTCCAGGCCCTCGGGGCGCTGGGCGACCCGGCCGATGGCCGTGGCGATCCGGTTCAACGTCGCGGTCCGCTTCTCGGCGAGCGGCCGCAGGATGGCGTTGTTGATGAAGTCACCGCCGTTGCGGCCGTCCGCCGCGAGCCGCCGGTTGGCCTCGGCGATCTGGCCGTCCAGCAGGGCGAGGTTGCGGTCCACCTCGGCGCGCGCCCGGTCGGGCACCTGCGGCAGCCGGCTCCGCACGTCCGGGCAGGCCACGGTCGGGGTCCCGGCGCCCGCGCCGCCCCCCTTGGTCTGCTGGCACTCGGCGGCGGACATCTGCCCGTCCCCCCAGTGGTTGCGTACCCAGCGGCCGTTCTGCCAGGTCCGGGTGGTGCTCCCCCGGCCGTCCGGCGCGGTGGCCCCCGGGCTCGCGGCCACGCAGGACGCCGAGGCGGTACGGACGGTGGTCCGCCGGTCCTGGGCGGACGAGATCTGGGTGACGGCGACGATTCCGCCGAAGACCGCGAGCGTGCCGACCACGGCCAGCAGACGCTTGCTCCGCGCGTTACCGGATGACCGGCGCGCCCGTGTGGACCTGCGCATCGAATTGCTCTCCTTCTCGATCCGGTAGTTGACTGGTGACCCCGGCGGACCGATGGAATTCGGGGTGAGGATCACTGCGACGTTCCGGCCGCACGTCGATGACCGACGATGCCCTTTCCGCACCGTCCCCGCGCCGTCCGGCGCGGCGGGGAAGATCTGCGTCCATTCCCGCTTAGGTACGGAGCGAGGGCGGCGAGGGTTCAACCGGGGATCGGAAGAATTCGCGGAAACCTCCGCGGGGCCGGCCGGCGGCCCGAGAAGGGCCGGTCAGTCGGCGCAGAGGTGGTCGAAGGCGAAGCCGCCCTCGAACTCGTCGCGCCGGGCGGCGAGCCGTCGGATCTGCCCGCGCAACTCGTCCCGGTCCACCAGGGACGGCGCGGCGCCGTCCAGGTCGCGCAGCCGCTCCCCGACCGCCACGACGGCCAGGTCCTCGGCGAGCCGGCCCGGGTCCACGCCGCAGGAGAAGCGCTGCGCGGCCAACTGCACCCGCTCGACGAGGCACCGCCCGGGCCGCACCTCGACCCAGCTCCAGCCCTCGGCCGGGCCGTCCGCCCACCGCACGTGCAGCCCCCGGACGATCGGGTCGGCCAGCCGGCGCTCCACGTACGCCTCGACGGTGGCGGCCCGGGTCAGCGCCCCGAGGTCGTTGACCGGCCCGCGCCGGCCGTCCGGGAGCCGGCCGACGATGTCCCGGAACCCGACGGCGTCGCCGGTGTCCGGGTCGGTGCCGGCGGCGTAGCCGCGCGCGTCGATGACGTACTCGACGAGGCGGCGGGCGTGCTCGGCGCCGCGCAACGTGGGTGACTCGACCCGCAGCAGCGGCAGGCCGACCGCCGCGCAGACCGCGCTGGTCATCCGCTCGGCCCGGCGGGCCGGCGACCCGGCGGGCGCGGGCGCGGCGAACTGCACGGCGAACAGCGGCAGGCTGGTGTCGGCGGCGCAGACGACCTGGTCGAAGCCCTCCCGACCGGCGGTGCTCCACTGGTGCCCGGTGACCCCCGGCGGCCGGCCCTGCACCAGCTCGCCGAGCCGCCGGTCGGGGTACCCGACCTGGCCGGCGCGGGTGAGCTGCGGCGCGACCCCGGGCGGGATCGGACGCAGCCAGGAGGTGGCCACGCCGCCGGTGCTCGTCATCTCGCCAGATCCATCCGTCGCTGGTGTCGACGCCCGAGTCTAGGGCGTCGATCATGGCGGCCGCCTCGGCGGTGCGGGGGAATCCGGTTGCCCGGACCGACCGAGGGCCGGTGGAATCGGCCGCGTGAGGATCTTCCTGACCACCGAACGGCTGGTGCTGCGCGAGTTCACCCCGGACGACGCCCCGCTCCTGACCGAGCTGGACGGCGACCCGGCCGTGATGCGTTACCTGACCGGCGGGCGGCCCACCCCGGCCGGCGAGGTACGGGACCGGGTGCTGCCCGCCATCCTTGCCGCGTACCGCCGGCCGCCCGGGCTCGGCTGGTGGGCGGTGGAGCGGCGGGCCGACGGCGCCTTCCTGGGCTGGTTCGAGTTCCGCGCGCTCGGCGACGGCGACCCCCGCGAGGTCGAGCTGGGCTACCGGCTGCGCCGGGCCGCCTGGGGCGCCGGGTACGCCACCGAGGGCGCCCGGGCGCTCGTCGACCACGGCTTCACCGCGCTCGGCGTCGAGCGGGTGGTGGCGACCACCATGGCGGTCAACGCCGGGTCCCGCCGGGTCATGGAGAAGGCCGGGCTGGCGTACCGGCGGACGTTCCACCAGGACTGGCCGGAGGCGATCCCCGGCTCGGAACACGGCGAGGTGGAGTACGCGCTGACGCGCGCGGAGTGGGCCGCGCGCCGGCGGGCCACCGATCCGCCACCGGCCGGCTGACCGGCGCGGCCGGAGGACTGTACGGCCCGGAAACGGGTACGCCCCGCCGGTCCGGTCGGTCGCGGCGGAGCGGAGGTGGGGCATGACGCGCGGGCAGTTCGGCTTCCTCGCCGGATTCCTGGTGGTCGCGGTCTGGGCGCTGGGCGGTGCCGGGGCGGCCGCCGCCGCCACCGTGGCCGGACTGGTCGGCTGGCTGCTGGCCCGGGTCCGCGACGGGGACGTCACCGTGTCCGGGCTCGCCGACCGGGCTATCGCAGGCCGGGCCATCGCTGACCGGGCCGTCGCCGGCCGGGCCGTCGCCGGCCGGGCCATCGCCGGCCGGCGCCGCTGAGGCGGTCCGCGATGACCGGCATCCTGGCCCGGCGCGCCACCGCCCCACCCGCGCTGAAACCCGGTTCGGAGGAGCGGGCCGCCGGACTCGCCGAGGAGGCGGCGCGGCGTACCCCGGCGGTCAGCGGCCCGGTGGCCACGGTCCGCGTCGACGGCGCCGCCGTCCGGGTCGACCTGGACCTCGTGGTCGACCACGGCGCGCCGCTGGCCGTGGTGGCCGAGGCGGTCCGTCGCCGGGTCGCCGCCCGGATCGAGGCGCACACCGGGCGGACCGTCGAGTCGGTCACCGTCACGGTGGTGGACCTGCGCGTGCCGGGCGAGGCGACGGTCCCGCCGACCGGCCGGGACCATCCGGGGGCCGGGCGGCGCGACCGGGACCGGGCCAGGAGCCCCGGGACCGACCCGCGGGAGGCGACGTGAGCGCCGGGGCCGGCGGGCGGAGCACGACGTGCGCACGGTGAACCGGGTCGCCACGCTGCTGCTGGCCGTGGCCCTGCTGTCCGGCGGGGTGCTGGTGGCCGTCGAAGGGCTGCTCGTCGCGCTGGGCCGCCCCGGGCCGCTGCCCGGCGGGTGGCCGGCCACGCTGACCACCGTCCGCTGGCGGGACGCCCCGGTGCGGGCGATCGCCGCCGGTGTCACCCTGCTCGGCCTGCTGCTGCTCGTTGCGGAGCTGCGCCCCTGGCGGCCGACCCGGCTCCGGCTCGCCGACGACGACGGCTGGCACCTGCACCGCCGCTCGGTGGAGCGGCGGCTGGCCCGGGCGGTCCGGTCGGTGCCGAGCGTCCGCCGGGCCCGGGTGCGCGTCCGCCGGCGGGGAGACGCCTGGCGACCCCGGGTGACCGCCACCGGCGACCCGGCGGCCCGGGCCGACGTCGAGTTCGCGCTGCGCCGGGAGCTGGACCGGCTGACCGCCCCCCACCGCGACCCGATCGAGGTCCGGCTCGTCCCCGCCCGGCGGGCGCCGTGAGCAACGCCGCCCACCGGCTGCTCTGGACGGTGCTCGCACTGGTCCTGGTGGCGGCGGGCGGCACCGCGTCGGCGGTGGGCCGGCTCTAC
>NZ_JBSSLX010000123.1:0-17236 GCF_053890995.1 Micromonospora sp. I033
GCCCGGAATGATGGTGGGCCGCCGGTCGTTGTACATGGTCCCGGCGCGACGAAGTGGCTCCGCCCCGCGCGTCGGATGATCCCCAAGACTTTCCCCTGTGAGCGCCTGACGGTGCTTGCGCACCGCCGACCCCCATCGGCTGTGTGCGCCAACCCCCGAATGGAGCTTCTCGTGAACACGATGCTGCGTAAGAGCGTTCTCGGTATTGCTGGTCTGGCTTTCACCGGTGGTGTCTTCGCCGGTCCGATCGCCGCTCACGCGGACGCTGCCCCGGTGCAGGGCACGAAGCCTGTGGCGGTGAGCGTGCAGGGTGACAAGCTGATCCCGCACGGTGTGCAGGGCGCCCAGTCGAAGATCGATCTGAACGACGAGCAGGTCGCGAACGCGAAGGCGATCATCGCGGCGACGAAGAAGGCGGGTCTGCCGGAGCGGGCCGCGGTGATCTCGATCGCCACGAGTCTGCAGGAGTCGAAGCTGGAGAACCTGGGTCACCTCGGCGACAAGAATGACCACGACTCGCTGGGCCTGTTCCAGCAGCGCCCGAGCTCGGGTTGGGGTTCGCCGGAGCAGATCACCGACCCCGAGTACTCGACGCTCGCCTTCCTCAAGGGTCTGAAGCAGGTTGACGGCTGGCAGGACATGCCGCTGACCGAGGCCGCCCAGACCGTGCAGGTCTCGGCCTACCCCGACGCGTACGCGCAGTGGGAGCAGCAGGCCGCCGACATCACCGCCCAGCACTGGAACAGCTGAGGCGGCGTCTCCGGATCTTGGACAGTTACCGTTCGGGGCGAACGGGAACTGTCCAAGATCTAGGGCGGGTCGCCAGAACCGGGCGTCAGCGGGCAGCCTTGTGTGGCCGCATCCGGCGCCGCGCCGCCGGCCGGACCGGCGTGGACCGGGTCAGGCCAGCCAGGTGTAGCGGCGCTCGGGACGGCCGGCCGCGCCGTACTTGAGGGTCACCTCGGCCCGGCCGGTGCCGGAGAAGTGCTCCAGGTAGCGGCGGGCGCTGACCCGGGAGATGCCGACCCGGTCGGCGCACTCGCTGGCCGAGAGCGTCCCGTCGTGCTCGCGCAGGGCGCGTTCCACCAGTTCGGCGGTCTCCGGGCTGAGGCCCCGGGGCAGGGTCGCGGTGGCGGCCGGCGAGCCGCTGCGGGACAGCACCCGGTCGACGTCGGCCTGGTCGGCGACGACGGCCGCGCGCAGCGCGGTGCGACGGGTCGCGTACTGCTCCAGCCGGGTGCGCAGTTCGTCGAAGCCGAACGGCTTGAGCAGGTAGTTGACCGCGCCGTAGCGGACCGCCCGGCGGACCGCCTCGGCCTCCCGGGCGGCGCTGATCACCAGCACGTCGCAGTCGTGCCGGGCGGCCCGGATCCGGGTCACCACGTCCAGGCCGAACATGTCGGGCAGGTAGAGGTCGAGCAGGACCAGGTCGGGGCGGAGCCGGTCGACCGCGGCCACCGCCTCCTCGCCGGTGCTGGCGGTGCCGACCACCCGGAAGCCGGCGATCCGTTCGACGAAACCACGGTGGATCCGGGCCACCATGAAGTCGTCGTCGACGACGAGTACGTCGATCATCGCGCCCCCTCCGGCACGTTCAGCACCGACATCCGGGCGGTGAACATCGCCCCCTCGTCGGTGTTGGTCACCGCGACCTCGCCGCCGCGGCGGTGGCAGACCAGCCGGGTGAGTGCGAGGCCGATGCCGCGCTCGCCGCCTTCGGCCGCCTTGGTGGTGAAGCCGTGGGTGAACACCTCCTGCGCCAGCTCCGGCCCCACCCCGGGGCCGGAGTCGCGGACCACGATCTCCACCGAGGCGGCGTCCTGGCGCAGCTCGACCTCCACCCAGGCGGGGCGGTCGGACGGGTCACCGGCCACCGCCTCGACCGCGTTGTCCACCAGGTTGCCGAGCACGGTGGCCACGTCCGCGGCCAGCTCCGGCGGCAGCCGGTCCAGCCCGGTCCGTTCGGAGACCCGCAGCTCCACCCGGCGCTCGGCGGCCACCGCCGACTTCGCCATGAGCAGCGCCGCCACCGCCGTGTCGTGGATCCGGCTGGTCACCGTGAGGTCGAGCGAGGCGCGGTGCCGGCTCAGCGCGTCGACGTACCGGACGACCTCGTCGTGCTCGCCGATCTGGATCAGCCCTGAGATGGTGTGCAACTGGTTGGCGAACTCGTGGGTCTGCGCCCGGAGCAGCTCAGTGGTGCTGCGGAACGAGCCGATCTCCTGCTCCAGCCGGGCCAGCTCGGTCCGGTCCCGCAGCGTGGTGACCGAGCCGAGGCGGCGGCCGTCCTTGCGGACCGTCATCCGGTTCATCACCAGCACCCGGCCGCCCCGGACCACCACCTGGTCCCGGGCCTCCGGGCCGCTGCCCGCGCCGGCCAGCACGTCCCGCAGCCGGCCGTTGATCCGCAGCTCGGCGAGGCTGCGGCCGAGGCAGTGTTCGGGCAGGTCGAGCAGCCGCCGGCCGACCGCGTTGACCAGGGTGATCCGGTGCTGGGGGTCCAGCGCGATCACGCCCTCGGCGATGCCGTGCAGCAGCGCCTCCCGGTGCTCGGCCAGCCCGGCGATCTCCCGGGGTTCCAGGCCGAGGGTCTGCCGCTTGATCCGGCGGGCCAGCAGCCACGAGCCGACCACCCCGAGGCCGCAGGCGATGCCCAGGTAGGTCAACAGGTACGACGACGCCCCGACCAGCCGCTGCGACCAGGTCGGCGACGCCTCGCCGACCACCACCACACCGAGGTACCGGCCGAGGTTCTTCTTGGTCTTCGGGTCGTCGCCGAGCACCGGCACCTGGGCCACGAGCTGTCGCGATCCGTCGATCTCCAGCTCCCCGAACCAGCTCCGGCCCTGCGCCACCTGGGGGTCGCCGAGCACCACCCGGCTGCCCACCAGGGTCGGGTTCGTCGAGGCGACCACCCGGCCCCGGGCGTTGGCGACGGTGACCGACGTGACGCCGTACTGGTCGGGGATGTTCTGCACCAGTGGGGCGACCGCCTCGCCGGGCGCCGGCTGGTCGAGCTGGTCGCGGAGCAGGGGGCTGCCACCGAGCCGTTCGCCCAGGGCGGCGACGCGGCGCCCCTCGACCCGGTTGAAGGTCGCCGCCGACTGCGCCAGCGAGACGGCGGCCACCGCCACCAGCACCACGACGATGATCGCGAGCTGGAGGATCAGCAGTTGCCCGGCGAGCGTACGACGCCGGGACGTGACCGCGACCACAAAGACCTCAACTTCCGCTGGTGACACAACGCAGACAAGCTGCCCGGGTGGAGGCCACCATCTTGCCGCTGGACTCATTCGAAACGGAAGAGAAACAAGATGGCAACTAGGAGAAACGTGCTGGTCATGGGGGTCGCCGCCGCCACGGCGCTGGCCCTGGCTGCCTGTGGCGCCACCGCCGACAAGAACGAGGGCGGCTCCAGCAACGACGGCAAGCCGGTCAGCGGACTGCGGATCATGGTCCCGAACACCCCCGGTGGCGGATACGACACCACCGCCCGGACCGCCGCGAAGGTGATGGAGGACGCCAAGATCGCCACCGGCGTGCAGGTGTTCAACCTGCCCGGCGCGGGCGGCACGGTCGGCCTCCAGCGGACCGTGAACGAGAAGGGCAACGGCAAGCTCGCCATGCAGATGGGCCTGGGCGTGGTCGGTGCCTCCTACACCTCGAAGTCGGCGGCGACGCTGACCCAGACCACCCCGCTGGCCAAGATGATCGAGGAGGCCGGCGCCATCGTGGTGCCGAAGGACTCCCCGTACAAGACCATCAACGACCTGGTCGCGGCCTGGAAGGCCGACCCCAGGAAGATCGCGGTCGGCGGCGGCTCCTCGCCCGGCGGCCCGGACCACCTGCTGCCCATGCAGCTCGCCAAGACCGTCGGCATCGACCCCCGCCAGGTCAACTTCGTCTCGTACGACGGCGGCGGCGAACTGCTCCCCGCCGTCCTCGGCGGCAAGGTGGCCTTCGGCGCGAGCGGGTTCGGCGAGTTCCTGGACCAGGTGGAGGCCGGTCAGATCCGGGTCCTCGCGGTGACCAGTGAGGCGCCGATCGAGGCGCTCAAGGACGTGCCGACCCTGAAGTCCGCCGGCATCGACCTGGTCTTCACCAACTGGCGGGGCATCGTGGCGCCGCCCGGCATCAGCGACGCCGACAAGAAGGTCTGGATCGACGTGCTGACGAAGATGCACGAGTCGGAGGAGTGGAAGGCCGAGCTGACGAAGCGCGGCTGGACCGACGCGTTCGTCACCGGCGACGAGTTCGGGACCTTCCTCACCGAGCAGGACAAGGCCGTGGCCGACGTGCTCAAGCAGCTCGGGTTGGCATGAGCGGCAGGACGACGCGACCGGACCGGGGCGGCGAGCCGCCGTCCCGGCCCCCGGCCGTACCGGACATCCCGGCCCAGCCGGGCCCGGAGCGTACGCCGGAGGAGCCGGCGGCCACGGCGGCCGGGACCGAGCCGGCGGCCACGGCGGCCGGGACCGACCCGGTGGCGGACGCCGTCGCGGAGCCGGCCCGGAAGCCCGACCGGGCGCAGTACGGCGTCTGCGCGTTCCTCGCCCTGGTCGGCGGGCTCGTGATCTTCGACGCGACGACCCGGATCGGGAGCGCGATCAACACGGCCGACCCCATCGGCCCGAAGCCGGTGCCGATCCTGCTCGGCGTGCTGCTGCTCGTCATCGCGGTGATCTACGCGGTGGACGTGGCCCGCGGCGGCGCCGGCGAGCCGGAGGCCGGCGAGGACGTCGACCTGAGCCTTCCGGTCGACTGGCGCACCGTGCTGCTGCTGGTCGGCGCGTTCCTGGTCAACGCCGTGCTCATCGACCGGCTCGGCTGGGTGATCAGCGGGACGATCCTCTTCTGGGGTTCGGCCTACGCGCTGGGCAACCGCCACTACGTGCGCAACCTGCTGATCGCCGTGGCGCTGTCGTTGATCACGTTCTACACCTTCGCCATCGGGCTCGGCGTCGACCTGCCCGCCGGCGTGCTGCAAGGGATCCTGTAGATGGACAACTTCGCCAACCTGCTCGACGGGTTCGCCAACGTGCTGACCCCGATGAACCTGTTGTTCGCGCTGATCGGGGTGACCATCGGCACCGCCGTCGGCGTGCTGCCCGGCATCGGCCCGGCGATGACCGTGGCGCTGCTGCTGCCGGTCACCTACGGGATGGAGCCGGCCCAGGCCTTCATCATGTTCGCCGGCATCTTCTACGGCGGCATGTACGGCGGTTCGACCACCTCGATCCTGCTGAACACCCCTGGCGAGTCCTCGTCGGTGGTGACCGCGATCGAGGGCAACAAGATGGCGAAGGCGGGCCGGGCCGCCCAGGCCCTGGCCACCGCCGCGATCGGCTCGTTCGTCGCCGGCACCATCGCCACCGTGCTGCTGGTGGTGGTCACCCCGCCGGTGGTGCAGTTCGCGATCAGCCTCGGCGCACCCGACTACTTCGCGCTGATGCTGCTGGCGTTCGTGTCCGTCACCGCGGTGCTCGGCGCCTCCCGGGTACGCGGCTTCGCCTCGCTGCTGCTCGGCCTCGTGATCGGTGTGATCGGCATCGACCAGTCCGGCCAGCAGCGGCTCACCTTCGGGCTGCCGCAGCTCGCCGACGGCATCGACGTGGTCGTGGTGGCCGTCGGCATCTTCGCCGTGGGCGAGGCGCTCTGGATCGCCGCGCACCTGCGCCGCAGGTCCGGCGAGGTGATCCCGGTCGGCCAGCCGTGGATGGGGAAGCAGGACTGGAAGCGGTCCTGGAAGCCGTGGCTGCGCGGCACGGCGTTCGGGTTCCCGTTCGGCGCGGTGCCGGCGGGCGGGGCGGAGATCCCCACCTTCCTGTCGTACGTCACCGAGAAGAGGCTGACGAAGCACCCGGAGGAGTTCGGCCGGGGCGCGATCGAGGGCGTCGCCGGGCCGGAGGCCGCGAACAACGCCTCGGCCGCCGGCACCCTGGTGCCGATGCTGGCCATCGGCCTGCCGACCAACGCCACCGCCGCGGTGATGCTGGCCGCCTTCGAGGGGTACGGCATCCAGCCCGGCCCGCTGCTCTTCACCCGGGAGTCCAGCCTGGTCTGGACGCTGATCGCCAGCCTCTTCGTGGGCAACCTGCTGCTGCTGGTGCTCAACCTGCCGCTCGCCCCGGCCTGGGCACGGCTGCTGCGGATCCCGCGCCCCTACCTCTACGCGGGGATTCTCTTCTTCGCCTCGATGGGCGCGTACGCGGTCAACGCGCAGCCGTTCGACCTGTACCTGCTGCTCGCCCTCGGCCTGCTCGGCTTCGGCATGCGCCGCTTCGGGCTGCCGATCCTGCCGCTGATCGTCGGCGTCATCCTCGGCCCGCGCGCCGAACTGCAGGGCCGGCGCGCGTTGCAGCTCTCCGGCGGTGAGCTGCACGGACTGATCGGCGGCTGGGTGTCCTGGCTGATCTACGCCACGATCGCCGTGGTGCTCCTCTGGCCGCTGATCGGCCGGTTCGTGGTCCGTCCGCTGCGCGGAAAGGTGGTGACGGCATGACGGTCCTGGTGGGGTACGTCCCCTCGCCGCTGGGCGAGGCCGCCCTGCGGGCCGCGATCGAGCAGGCCCGGTTCCGCGACGAGCCGGTGCTGGTGGTGAACACCTCGCGCGGCGACGCGTACGCCGACCCGCGGCTCGCCCAGGAGCCGGACCTGGACCGGGTGGTCCGCGAGCTGGTCGCCGCCGGGGTGCCGCACGACGTGCGGCAGCTCATGCGGGGGCGGGACGCGGCGGAGGAGATCGCCGAGATCGTCGAGACGGAGGACGTGTCGCTGGTCGTTATCGGCATCCGGCACCGCACCCCGGTCGGCAAACTGATCATGGGCTCGACCGCACAGGAGATCCTGCTCCGGGTGCCCTGCCCGGTGCTCGCCGTGAAGGCCGACTGAGTGCCGCCCGGGGGCTCCGCCGTCCCCGGGCGCGCCCAGACCGGCCTGCTGCTCACGCACACCGTCGCGGTGCAGGCGGTCACGTTCATGCTCCGGCCGGCGTCCGCGTACCGGGCGTTGGAGCTGGACGTGCCGGGAGCCTGGCTGGGCGTGCTCGGGGCCAGCTTCGCCGTCGTACCCCTGGTGCTGGCCGTGCCCTCCGGGCACGCCGTGGACCGGCTCGGCGAGCGCCGCGTCGCGCTCGCCGGGTCGGCCCTGCTGGTCGCCGCCGGCCTCGGCTTCGTGCTGCTCGCCGGCTCGGTGGTCGGCCTGGTCCTGGCCAGCATGGCGCTCGGCACCGCACACCTCTGCGCCGTGCTCGCCCAGCAGGCGCTGGTCGCCAACCGCACCCCGGCCGACCGGTACGACGCCGCGTTCGGCTACTACACCTTCGCGGCCTCGCTGGGGCAGGCGCTCGGTCCCGGCCTGATCGTGCTCTTCGGCGGGGACCGCACGATCCCCGACACCCGGGCCATCTTCCTCGGCGCCACGGTGGTGGCGCTGCCGCTGCTGGTGGTCGCGCTGTTCCTGCGCCCGTCCGGACACCACCGGCAGGCCACCGAGGGTTCCCGCGCCGGTGGGCTGCGCGACCTGCTCCGCCAGCCCGGCCTGGCCCGCGCCCTCACGGTGAGCTGCGTCGTCCTGGCGGCGGTCGACATCACCCTGGTCTACCTGCCCGCGCTCGGCGCGGAACGCGGCATCGCCGCCGGTTCGATCGGCATCCTGCTCGGGGTCCGGGCGGTCGCCTCGATGGCGTCCCGGCTGCTGCTCGGCCGGCTGGTGGCGGCCCTCGGCCGGCGGGTCGTGCTGGTCGGCACTGTGGCGCTCTCCGCCGTCGGGCTGGCCCTGCTGCTGCCACCGCTGCCGTTCGCGGTCCTGCTGGTCGTGGTCGCGGTGGCCGGACTCGGGCTCGGCGCGGGCCAGCCGCTGACCATGTCGTTCCTGGCCGAGGTGGCCCCGCCCGGGCTGCGCGGCCGGGCGATGTCGCTGCGGCTCACCGGCAACCGGCTCGGTCAGGTGCTCATCCCCAGCGCGGCCGGTGCGCTCGCGGCCGGCGCCGGCGCGGCCGGCGTCCTCGCCTGCACGGCGGCCGGCCTGGCCGGCGCGGCCGTCGCCGCCACCCGCCTGCACAGGTCACCGCCCGCGGATCCGAATCCCTGAGTGAGAGAGAAGGACGACCATGGAGACCCCCACGACCGCCGACCTCTACGACCGGCACGGCGACGCCCTCGGCTCGTGCGACACCCAGCTGCGCCAGTTCGGCGGGGTCCGGGCCTTCGCCGGCCCGGCCGTCACGGTGCGCTGCTTCCAGGACAACGCCCTGGTCAAGTCGATCGTGGCCGAACCGGGTGAGGGCCGGGTGCTGGTGGTGGACGGCGGCGGTTCGCTGCACACCGCCCTGATGGGTGACCTCATCGCCGGCACGGCGGCGGCGAACGGCTGGGCCGGCGTGGTGATCAACGGTGCGGTCCGCGACGTCGTCGCCCTCGGTGCCCTGCCGATCGGCATCAAGGCGCTCGGCACGAACCCGCGCAAGAGCGCCAAGACCGGTGCCGGCGAGCGGGACGTGCCGGTGTCGTTCGGCAACTGCGTCTTCCTGCCCGGCGCGGAGGTGCACAGCGACGACGACGGCGTCGTCGTGCTGCCGGTCGCCGGGCGGGACTAGCTCTCGGTGGCCGGGTGCGGGGCGACCTGGCCCTGGCGGAGCCGGGCCGCACAGAGCTCGGCCAGCTTCGCGTACGCGGGGGCGCCGATCAGCGCGGTCAGCTCCGGGCCGTAGGAGACGTACATGGGGTCGGCGCCGACGTGCGCGTCGGTGGAGGAGGTGCACCACCAGTCCAGGTCGTGACCGCCCGCGCCCCAGCCCCGGCGGTCGAACTCGGTGAGCGTGGAGATCAGCACCTTGGTGTTGTCCGGCCGCTTGTGCCACTCCTGGTCGCGGCGGATCGGCAGCTGCCAGCAGACGTCCGGCTTGTATTCCAGCGGGTGCACCCCGTCGCGCAGCGCCTGGGCGTGCAGCGCGCAGCCGCCCCCGCCCGGGAAGTCGGCGTCGTTGAGGAAGACGCAGGGCGCGTCAACGGCCCGGGTGGCCGTCCGGCGGGCAGGGTTCTTCCCGTCGATGGTGTCGTTCTCGGTCCAGTTCTTGAAGCCCCGCCGGAAGTGCTGCCACGTCTCCGGGGTGAGCCGCTTGACCGCCGCCCGGACCCGCTTCTCGTCGTCGCCGTCCGTGAAGAACGCGCCGTGCGAGCAGCAGCCGTCCGCGGCACGGCCGGCGATGATGCCGTGGCAGCCCCGGCCGAAGACGCACGTCCAGCGGGAGAGCAGCCAGGTCAGGTCGGCCCGCACCAGGTGCTTCGCGTCGGCCGGGTCGACGAACTCGATCCACTCCCGGGGGAAGTCCAGCCCGACCTCGCGGCTGCGCGGGTCGTCGGGGTCGTCCACCAGCACGTGAAGCTCGATCTGCCCTGTCACTCGGACCAGCGTACGCGGGGTGACCCCGCCCGGCCGGCGAGCCGAGGAAACGTGTTGGCCCTAGGGTCGTCAGCATGCGACTGGGTGTCCTCGACGTGGGTTCCAACACGGTGCACCTCCTGGTGGTCGACGCGCACCACGGCGCCCACCCGTGGCCGGCGCACTCCGAGAAGGTGGTGCTCCGGCTGGCCGAGCAGATGGGTCCGGACGGCGCGCTGACCGAGGCGGGCGCGGACGGGCTGGTCAAGGCCGTCGGCATGGCGCGTGCGGCGGCGGACGGGCTGGAGGCCGACGACCTGCTGGCGTTCGCCACCAGCGCGGTCCGCGACGCCAGCAACGCCGGCGAGGTGCTGGCCCGGGTCCGCGACGAGACCGGCGTACGCCTGGAGGTGCTCTCCGGAGCGGACGAGGCGCGGATGACCTTCCTGGCGGTGCGGCGGTGGTTCGGCTGGTCCGCCGGCCGCCTGCTGGCGATGGACATCGGGGGTGGCTCGCTGGAGCTGGCCGCCGGCATCGACGAGGGCCCGGACGTGGCGGTCTCGCTGCCGCTGGGCGCGGGGCGGTTGAGTCGGGAGCGGCTCAAGGTCGACCCGTCCGGCACCGTGCCGCCGTCGGCCGAGGCCGTCGAGGAGCTGCGGGAGTACGTCGACGCCCAGCTCGACGCGGTGGTCGAGCAGCTCACCGAGGTGGGCTGGGAGCGCCCGGTGGCCACCTCGAAGACCTTCCGGATGCTGGCCCGGCTGGCCGGCGCGGCGCCCTCCGGGGCCGGGCTCTGGGCCCGGCGCAGCCTGACCCGCACCGGGTTGCGGCAGGTGCTCGGGTTCATCCGGCACATCCCGCCGGCCCAGCTGCCCGAGCTGGAGGGGGTCAGCGCGCAGCGGGCCCACCAGCTCCTCGCCGGGGCGGTGGTGGCCGAGGCGGTGCTGCGCCGGCTCGACGTCGACAGCCTGGACATCTGCCCCTGGGCGCTGCGCGAGGGGGTCATCCTGCGCCGGCTCGATCAACTCGCGCCGATGTGATCCCGGTCGGCCGTTCTACGTCTTTTGCGGGTGCTCGTCCTGATGCGCGCTGGCGGGTGCGGCTACCCTGAGGGGCGTGACTTCCCGCGTTCCGGTGCTCCTGTCCACGTCCTCGGTCTTCCCTGAGCGCACCGCGGCGGCGTTCCAGCTGGGCTCGGCGCTCGGGTACGACGGCATCGAGGTGATGGTCTGGACCGACCCGGTCAGCCAGGACGCGGGCGCGCTGCGCGGCCTCGCCGACCACTACGGCATCCCGGTCCTCTCGGTGCACGCGCCCTGCCTGCTGGTCACCCAGCGGGTGTGGAGCCCCGACCCGTGGGAGCGGCTGCGCCGGGCCGCCGAGCTGGCCGAGACGCTGGAGGCGCCCACGGTCGTGGTGCACCCGCCGTTCACCTGGCAGCGCGACTACGCCCGCAACTTCGCCGACGGGCTGGACCGGATCGCCGGCCGGTTCGGCGGGCTGCGCTTCGCCGTGGAGAACATGTACCCGGTGCGGATGGCCGGCCGGCAGTTCGTCCCGTACGTCCCGGGCTGGGACCCGACCGACACCGGCTACGCCGCGTACACCCTGGACCTGTCGCACTGCGCGGCCTCGCACACCGACGCGCTGGCCATGGCCGACCGGATGGGGTCCGAGCTGGCCCACGTGCACCTGGGCGACGGCACCGGCGAGGGGCGCGACGAGCACCTGGTGCCCGGGCGCGGCGGCCAGCCCTGCGCGGAGCTGCTCCGCTCGCTGGCCGGCCGGGGCTTCACCGGCTCGGTGGCGGTCGAGGTGACCACCCGGGGCGCGAAGAGCCGCGCGGTCCGCGAGGCGGACCTGCGCGAGTCGCTCGAGTTCGCCCGGGCCAACCTGACCGCCCCCTCCCCGGTCGACGCCTGAGCGGGCGACGGCTCCAGGTCGTGGCGCGGCGAGGACGCGCCGAGCGGGAGTCGTCGGGAAGGGGCGGCGGGTCAGCTGACCGGGGTGAGCGGTTCCGGTTGGGCCGGGACGGTCACCTGCTCGCCGACGGCGGCCCGCTTGCGGGCCCGGTGCGCGGCCACGTGCGAGCGGGTGGCGCAGCGCTCCGAGCAGAACCGCCGGCAGCAGTTGGACGAGGTGTCCAGGTAGACGTTGCCGCAGCGCTCGTCGGCGCAGACGCCGAACCGGGCGCTGCCGTACTCGCAGAGCCAGACCGACAGCCCCCAGACCGCGCCGGCCAGGTATTCGGAGCTGACCGAGGCGCCCCGGCTGGTCACGTGCATGTGCCAGTCGGAGGAGTCGTGGCCGGAGATGCGCGGCTGCACCGGGAACGCCTCCAGCAGCGCGTTCAGCTCGGTCACCGCCTCGGCGTCCCGGCCCGAGGTGCCGTACTCGAAGACGTCGCGCAGGCGCTTCTGCGCCCGCCGGAAGATCGCCAGGTCCCGGTCGGCGACTTCGTCGCGCATCCACGCGTTGTCGTCGGGGAAAATGGCCCGCAGGTCGTCGAGGTCGTCCAGGCGGGCATTGACGAGATCAACACCGGTCCGGGCGTACGCGTCGAAGTTCACGACCCCAACGGTAGACGACTCACGGCGTACGCGGCGCGTCGATGTAGTGGGGCAGGAACCGCGCGTAACCGTCCGTGATGAGGCTCTCGCTCTCCCGGAGGCCCGCGCCGGCCGACTCGCCGTCCACGACCCAGCTGCCCAGCACCAGCCGGCTGCCCGCGAACTCGGGCAGCGCCCGGAACTCCTGGTAGCAGAAGCCCTCGTCGCCGTAGATCCCCGGATTGGTGATCTCGGTCCCGCCGGTGACGATGCGGACCGAGCCGCCCTCCCGGCCGAGCAGCGGCTTGGCCACGTACTCGGTCATCCCGCGCGGCGAGTCCAGGTACGCGGGGAGCAGGTACTCGTGGCCCGGGTAAAGCTCCCAGAGCACCGCCAGCAGCGCCTTGTTCGACAGCAGCAGCTTCCAGGCCGGCTCGATCCAGGTGGTCGGGGTGCCCGGTTCCAGCGCCGGCGGCCCGTACGGTTCGGCGAGCATCCACTCCCACGGGTAGAGCTTGAAACAGGTGGTGATCGGCCGGTCCGCGGCGTCGACGAAGCGCCGTCCGTCCCAGCCGACCCGCTGGATCGGCAGCAGCGTGACGTCCAGCCCCGCCTGCCGGGCGGTCTCGGCCAGGTAGCCGGCGGTGATCTGGTCCTCGCCCGACTCCTCCTCCTCGGACCAGACCACGTGCACCCGCGGGTCGTGCAGGCCGGCGCCGATCTTGGCCCAGGCGCCGACCAGCCGCTCGTGCAGGCTGTTCCACTGGTCCACGTCCGGGCGGGTGTGCTCCAGCCAGTACCACTGCACGATGCTCGCCTCGACCAGCGCGGTCGGGGTGTCGGCGTTGTACTCCAGCAGCTTCGGCGGCCAGCTGCCGTCGTACCAGAGGTCGAACCGGCCGTAGAGGGTCGGCGGGGACTCCCGCAGCGACCGGGCGACCGCCTCGGCGGCCCACCGCGGGATGCCGAACTCGGCGTACCGGTTGCGGGCCACCACGTGCTCGGCGGCGGCCACCGACATCCGGTGCAGCTCCTCGGTGGCCTCCTCCAGCCGGAGCACCTCGTCCAGCTCGAAGGCGTACGCGGCGGTCTCGTCCCAGTACGACATGATCCCGCCGTCGGGCAGCTCGGTGTCGACGTACACCAGGCCCTGGGCCCGGACGGTGGCGTCCCAGTCGGGGCGCGGCGTGCTCGTCTCGCGCCGCACCTCAGCCGCCGCAGGAGGCGAGGTGGGTGCCGAAGCCGCCGCGCTCGGGCAGCGCCGCGGCGACCGGCGGGACGTCCCGGGCGGCGGTGGCCGGGGCGGGGATCCGCAACGCCACGGCGGCGGTGTCGCCGCCCCCGCCGGCCGGACCCAGGGCGCAGTCGTCATCGTCGTCGTCGTAGCCGGTGTTGCAGCCGGAGAGGGCGAGGGCCAGCGCGGTCAGGGCGCCGAGCTGCACGGTGGCCGACCGGAGCCGGCGTCGGGGGCGTCGTTCCACGTGATCGTTGTAGCGGATCCGCGCCAGCCGGGCCGCCCCACGGTCCCCGACGGAACGCTGCGTGACGTTGCCCGCCGCCCCCCGGCGCGGGCCCACCGGCGGGCGTTACGCTCGGCTCATGCTCCGTTCCGTCATCCTCGCCGCCTCCCGGTCATCCCAGGTCGAGCGGCTCGTCGCGACGGCCCCGTTCACCCGGGACGTCGTCCGCCGGTTCGTCGCCGGCGCCGGCACCGACGACGCGCTGCGCGCGACCCGCGCACTGGTCGCCGACGGCCAAGCGGTCACCCTCGACAACCTCGGTGAGGACACCGTCACCCCGGAGCAGGCGAACGCCACCCGGGACGAATACCTCAAGCTGCTGCGCCTGCTGGGCGCCGCCGGGCTCACCCCGGCCGCCGAGGTCAGCGTGAAGCTCTCCGCGCTCGGGCAGATGTTCGACGAGCAGCTCGCGTACGACAACGCGCGCGCGATCTGCGCGGCGGCCGACGCCGCGGGCACCACGGTCACCCTGGACATGGAGGACCACACCACCACCGACTCGACCCTGGACATCCTGGCCAAGCTGCGCAAGGACTACCCGTCGACCGGGGCGGTGCTCCAGGCGTACCTGCGGCGGACCGAGTCGGACTGCCGCGAGCTGTCCGGCGCCGGCTCCCGGGTGCGGCTCTGCAAGGGCGCGTACAAGGAGCCCGAGTCGGTGGCGTACCAGTCCGCCCGCGAGGTGGACAAGTCGTACGTGCGGTGCCTGAACGTGCTCATGTCCGGGGACGGCTACCCGATGCTGGCCACCCACGACCCGCGCCTGATCGCCATCGGCGAGGACCGGGCCCGCTGGTTCGACCGCGGCCCGGAGCGGTTCGAGTTCCAGATGCTGTTCGGCATCCGCCCCGAGGAGCAGAAGCGCCTCGTCGGCGACGGCTACACCGTGCGCACCTACGTCCCCTACGGCGACCAGTGGTACGGCTACCTCATGCGCCGGCTGGCCGAGCGCCCGGCCAACCTGGCGTTCTTCGGCCGCGCGCTGATCTCGAAGAAGTGATTCACGCGTTCGACCAGGTCCGGGTGCACAGCACCAGCCGGTAGCCGTCCGGATCGGCGAACGTGACCCCCCAGCCGGCGGCTCCAGGTCGCGGCGCGGCGTCAGACGCGCCGAGCTGGAGTTGCCGTAGGTCCCAGTACGGGCCGGCGGAGACCCTGGTCCCGCCGGCCCGTTCCAGTCGGTCGGCCAGTTCGTCGTCGACCGGCCCGTCGAGGTAGAGCACGAACAGGTCCTCCGCCGTGGGACTCGGCGCGACGGCCGGTTCCCCGCCGCCGACCAGTTCCAGGTGCCACCCCGCGCCCGGCCAGCCGAGCATCACCAGGTCGTGCTCGCCGGGCCCGTCCGCGGCGCCCCGGTAGAGCACGTCCAGGCCCAGGCCGTCGGCCCAGAACCGTTCGGCGGCGAGGTCGTGGCTGGGGCGGGCGACGCGTACGTGGGTGTCTGCGGAGAGCGGCATGCGCGAGATCCTCCGACCTCCACCCGAGTTGAGGTCAACCCTTGACGGTGAAAGCTAATGCCCTTAGCTTTATGGCTATGACGATTAGCCAGGTGGCCCGGGACGGCGGAACCATCGCGTACGAGGTGCACGGGGAGGGCCCGCTGGTGGTCCTCTCGCACGGCATGGGGGAGAACCGGGCGGGCTTCCGCCACCTGGTTCCCCGGCTGGTCGCGGCCGGCTACCGGGTCGCCTCGGTGGACGTACGCGGGCACGGCGACTCCAGCCCGCACTGGCCCGGCTACGCCCCCGCCGAGGTCGGCGGCGACCTGCTCGCCGTGGTCCGGGCGCTCGGCGGCGGCCCGGCCACCCTGGTCGGCAGCTCGTCCAGCGCCGCCGCCGTGGTCTTCGCCGCCGCCGACGCCCCCGCGCTGGTCAACGGCATCGTGCAGGTCAGCCCGTTCGTCGCCCCGCCGAAGCCGAACCCCGTGCTGCGGGTCGCCCAGGCGGTCGTGCTGCGCAGCCCGCGGCTGTTCGGCATGTTCCACCGCAGCCTGTTCCCGTGCGGGCGGCCGGCTGACGACGCCGCGTACCGGAAGGAGATGGTCGCCAAGCTGCGCGGCCGGATGGCCGCGGTGCGCGGCGTGGTCGCGTCGGCCGAGCCGCACTGGACCGCGCGCGCCCGGGAGGTGCGGCAGCCGGTGCTGGTGCTCATGGGCACGAAGGACCCGGACTTCCCGGACCCGGGCGCCGAGGCGCGGGCCGCCCGCCGCCTCTTCAGCACCGCCGAGGCCCGCATGATCGCCGACTCCGGTCACTACCCGCAGGCCGACCAGCCCGACGCGACCGCCGCAGACCTGGTCGAGTTCCTGGCGGTGACCTTCCGTGCCTAGGGCCGGCCTGACCCCGCAGACCGTGGTCCGCGAGGCCGCCGTGCTCGCCGACGAGGTCGGCCACGAGCGGCTCACCCTGGCCGCGCTCGCCGCCCGGCTCGGTGTCGCGCTGCCCAGCCTCTACAAGCACGTCCGGGGCGTGGACGCGCTGCACCAGAAGCTGGCCGTGCTGGCCACCGCCGAGGTCGCCACCGAGCTGACCACCGCCGCCGCGGGCCGGGCCGGCGGCGACGCGCTGCGCGCCGCCGCCACCGCCTTCCGCGAGTACGCACGCCGGCACCCCGGCCGCTACCCGGCCACCCAGCGGGCACCGGACCCCGGCGACCCCGAGCACGTCGCCGCGGGCGAGCGGGCCGTCGGCGCCATCTACGCGATCCTGCGCGGGTACGGCCTCGACGGCGACGCGGCGGTCGACGCCACCAGGATGTTCCGGGCCGCCGTGCACGGCTTCATCACCCTCGAGGCGGCCGGCGGGTTCGGGCTGCCCCGGGACATCGACCGGTCCTTCGACGAGATGGTGGCCGCGCTGGACACCGCGTACCGCAACTGGGGGTCCCGGTGAAGGCTCTGCTGTTCACGTTCATCTTCCTGCTGGAATTGGCCCTGCTCGCGGCCGCCGGCTGGTGGGGCTTCACCCTCGACGCCACCCTGCCGGTACGGCTGCTCGCCGGCCTCGGTGCGCCGCTGGCGATCGCCGTGGTCTGGGGCCTGTTCTGCTCGCCCCGGGCCACCGTGACGCTGCCCGTGCCGGCCAAGCTGGGCGTGCAGGCCGCCTGCTTCGTCACCGGCGGCGTGCTGCTCGCCCTGGCCGGCCGGCCGGTGCCGGGCGCGGTGCTGGTGGCCCTCTGGGCGCTCGACAAGACCCTGCTCACCCTCTCCGGCGAGAAGATCTGACCCGCTCCCCGCAAGTGCCGGCTGTTGTCTCGGGCGGTCGCGAGGTGGCCCTGCTCGTCTGCCGCCTGTCGACCTGATGTCGCAAACGACTCACCACCCCGGAGCCCGACGTCCCGTCGCCTCGCCAGCCTGGATCTTGGACGATTTCGGCCCCTCTGGGGGCCGTTTCCTACCAAGATCTCGCCCGCGCGACGATCAGTGACTCGGGCAGCGGGCGGGATAGGTCGTTGTGGTCAACGACGGCCGGTCGTCCAGCCGGGACAGCCCCACCTCGATCCGCCGCCGCCCGGGCGCGCAAGATCCGCCGTTGGGGCTGAGTCGTTTGCGACGTCAGGTCGACAGGCGGTGCGAGAGGGACCCCGGGCCGGGCCGGCTCGGGCGACGCGCGGGGGACTCTTCCTGGATCGCCCGATTGGTCGTACCCTTCGCCGGTGACCGACGGTGACGAGCGGCCCGCCGGCGCGGCGGCGAGCGGCAACAAGCAGCCGCCCACCGTGCCGCGGGACGGCGACGGTCCGGCCGGCCACCCGGCCGCTGACGGCACCGGCGAGCCCGCCCCGGCC
>NZ_JBSSLX010000124.1:0-17179 GCF_053890995.1 Micromonospora sp. I033
CAACGTGAAGGCGGACAACACCGCCGCGGTACGCCTCTACGAGCGGCTCGGGTTCACCCGGGTCGCCGACTTCACCGAGTGCGCGCTGCACCGCCTTCCGTGACCGGCTGACCGCTCAGTCTGTGCTGTCCAGCCGCCACGCCGGGTCAACAACCCGACCCTGACCTGGGCTTGTGTCTGACCGGCCCGGCGTCGCCCAGCCCCTAGCGTCTGCCTTCGAGGCCGCGCCCGGGGCGGGCGCGGCGGAGCTGAAGGAGACACGATGGGTTTCACAGCAGTGCCCCAGGGGCGAAGAACGGCGGTGGGGGTGGCCGCCGCCGTGACCGCGGTGCTCACCGCGGTGGCGACGCCCGCCTGGGCGGCGCCCGGCGTCGACCCGGCCAGCGTGGACCGGTCCGCGGACCCCGGCGCCACCATTCCGATCAGCAAGGTGGTCTCGACGCCGCCGATCCCGCCGAACCCGGACGTGGTGCTGCTGGTCGACACGACCGGCAGCATGGGCCCGGCGATCGCCAACGTCCGCACCAATCTGCAGCAGGTCATCACGAACGTGCGCGGGGCGCAGCCCAGCGCACAGTTCGCGGTGGCCTCCTACCGGGACGAGGGCGACGGCGCGGAGCTGTTCCGGGTCCGGCAGAACCTGACCGGCGACGCCACCGCGCTGCAGAACGCCGTGGACGGGCTGGCCGCCGGGGGCGGCGGCGACGTCCCGGAGGCGTGGGTGAACGGGCTGTTCCAGGTCTCCGACGGGGGCATCGCCTACCGCTCGGGCAGCAGCCGGATCGTGGTGCTGGTCGGCGACGCGCCCAGCCACGACCCGAGCGCCGGGCACACCCTGGCGCAGGCCACCGCCGCGCTGCTGGCCGACGACGCCCGCGTGCTCGCGGTCGACGTCACCGGCGGGGGCGGCGGCCTGGACGCGACCGGGCAGGCAACGGACGTGGCGGCCGCCACCGGCGGGCAGGTGGTCGGCAGCGCCCCGGACACGGTCACCGCGGCGATCCTGTCCGGGCTGCGGGACCTCGACGTGACCGTCACCCCGCAGGTGGCCTGCGACCCGGGCCTGTCGGTGGGCTTCGACGCGCCGTCGAAGACCCAGCAGAGCGGCACCGACGTGCCGTTCGCCGAGACCATCACGGTCGCCGGCGACGCCCCGCAGGGCGCCACCCTGCACTGCACGGTGGACTTCCTGCTCAACGGGCTGTCCGGCGGGCCGGCGTTCGTCGAGCACATCTCGGTGACGGTCAACGACGTGACCCCGCCGACCGTGGTCGTGGACGACCGGACCGTGGAGGCCACCAGCCCCGCGGGCGCGGTGATCAACTATCCGGCGAGCGCCACCGACAACGTCGACGGTCCGCTCACCCCGACCTGCGCGCCGCCGGCCGGCAGCACCTTCCCGTTGGGCGCCACCACGGTCACCTGCACCGCCACCGACGCCGCCGGCAACACCGGCAGCGACACCGCGGTGATGCGGGTGGTCGACACCACGGCGCCGACCACGCAGTGCGTGCCGACCAACAACCCGAGCGGCGACAACACCCCCGGCTCGTACAACCCGGACGGGTTCTACCAGCTGACCGCGACCGACATCGTCGACACCGCCGTCGTCGTGTACATCTCCGACGCCGCCGACCCGTCGGTGCGGTTCGGGCCGTTCCCGGCCGGCACGAAGATCAAGCTGGTGCAGGCGCCGGGCGCGCAGTCCCGGGTCAAGGACGGCACCGGCGACATCGACTACAAGGTGACGCTGCGCGGCGACGCGATCATCACCGGCGTGGACGACTCCGGTAACACCTCGACCGCGACCTGCCTGGTGGCCCCGCCGCCGAAGTGACCCGTCGCGACCGAACGTGCGGGGGTGGCCGTCGCGCCGCCCCCGCACGTCGCGGTCAGCGGCCCCGGCTGGGCGAGTCGAACCGGCCGGCGCGGATCTCCCGCAGCGCCCGGCGGCGGGTGTCGCCGCGCAGGGTGTCCACGTACAGGCGGCCGTGCAGGTGGTCGGTCTCGTGCTGCAGGGCGCGGGCCAGGAACCCGCTGCCGGCGATGGTCAGCGGCTGGCCGTGCTGGTCGAAGCCGTGCGCCGTGGCGTGCATGGCCCGCTGGGTGGGGAAGTACAGGCCGGGGATGGACAGGCAGCCCTCGTCGTCGTCCTGGCGTTCCTCGGACAGCTCCAGCGTCGGGTTGATCAGGTGGCCGCGGTGCCCGTCGGCGTCGTAGACGAACACCTGCGCGTTCACCCCGATCTGCGGGGCCGCCACCCCGGCGCGGCCGGGCGCGCCGAGCAGCGTGTCCATGAGGTCCTGCACGAGCGCGCGCAGCTCGGCGTCGAAACTGGTCACCGGCTCGGACGGGGTGCGCAGCACGGGGTCGCCGATGATCCGGATCGGGCGCATAGTCATGCCCGGAAGGCTATCCGCCCGTTACCCCGGCCGGTGCCGCGCCCGCCCGGTCGCGGACCAGGACCTCGATGCCGTCGAGCAGGCGGGCCAACCCGAACTCGAAGGCCCGGGCCGGGTCCCCGGCGGCCTGGTACTCCTGGCCGGCGGTGGTGCCCACCCGGGCGGCGAGCGGGAACCGGCCCGGATCCAGGACCTTCTCCAGGTACGGGGCGTGCGCGTGCCACCACTGCTGCTCGGTCATCCCGGTGTCCCGGCTGGCCTGGGCGGTCTCCACGGCGGGGCGGGCCGCGCCGTGGACGTAGCCGGTGATCAGAGTGATGACGGCGTCCATCTCCAGGTCGGTCAGGCCGATCCCGTCGACGGCGCGCAGCTCGTACTCGTACTTGGCGATCAGGTTGGGGCCCAGCGGCGGGCGGGTGGTGGCGACCTGCAGCAGCCACGGGTGGCGCAGGTAGAGAGCGAAGTTCTCCCGGGCGATCTGCGCCAGCCGGCCCCGCCAGCCGCCGGGCACCTCGTCGGGGCGGGCGGTCTCGCCGTAGACGGTGTCGAGCATGACGTCGAGCAGTTCACCCTTGCCGGGCACGTGGGTGTAGAGGGTCATGGTGCCCACCCCGAGCCGCTCGGCGACCCGGCGCATGGACAGCGCGGCCAGCCCCTCGGCGTCGGCCACCTCGATGGCCGCCCGCACGATCCGCTCCACGGACAGGTCGCCGCCCTTGCGGCTGACCTTCTCCCGGGTACGCCAGAGCAGGGCGAGGCTGCGCGCCGGGTCCCCGGTGCCGCTGTACTCGGTGGTCACCCGCCGACTGTACCGACCCCTCTTGTCGTACGGTGTACGGTACGAGGTACCGGAACGAGGATCGGAGGGGCCATGCGATGGGACGGACCGGCGATCGAGGCGGAGGGCCTGCGCAAGCGCTACGGCGACCTGGTCGCCCTGGACGGGGTCGACCTGGCGGTGCCGGCGGGCACGGTCTGCGCGGTGCTGGGGATGAACGGGGCCGGCAAGAGCACCCTGGTCCGCATCCTGACCACCCTGCTGCGCGCCGACGCCGGGGCGGCCCGCGTGGCCGGGTTCGACGTCCGCCGCCAGGCCGACCGCGCCCGCGCGCACCTGGGCCTGGTCGGCCAGCACGCGGCGGTCGACGAGATCCTCGGCGGCCGGCAGAACCTGGTGCTGTTCGGCCGGCTGCACCACCTCTCCCCGGCCCGGGCGGCGGCCCGCGCCGACGAACTGCTGGACCGCTTCGACCTCGCCGCGGCCGCCGACCGCCCGGTGGCCACCTGGTCCGGCGGGATGCGCCGCCGGCTGGACCTGGCCGCGGCGCTGATCGTCGACCCGCCGGTGCTGTTCCTCGACGAACCCACCACCGGCCTGGACCCGCGCGCCCGCAGCGACGTCTGGGACGCTGTCCGCGCCCTGGTCGCCGCCGGCGCCACCGTGCTGCTCACCACCCAGTACCTGGAGGAGGCCGACCGGCTGGCCGACAGCGTGCGGGTGCTCGACCACGGCCGGGTGACCGCGGCCGGCACCCCGGAGCAGCTCAAGTCGACCCTCGGCGGCGACCGGATCGACGTGGTGCTGCACCACCCCGACGACCTGGCGGCGGCCGCGGCGGCGGTCACCGCCGCGACCGGCGCCGAGCCCACCGTCGACCGCGCCGCCCTGCGGCTCAGCGTCCCGGTCACCGACCGGGTCGCCGCGCTCGGCGCGGTGCTGCGCGCCGTGGAGGCCGCCGGCCTGCGCGCCGGTGACGTGGCGGTGCGCCGGCCCACCCTCGACGAGGTGTTCCTGCACCTCACCGACGTCCGCACGGAGGTGCCCGCGTGACCGTCCTGCCGCTGAAGGCCCGCTGGGCCGTCACCGACACCGCCACCCTCACCGGCCGGACCCTCGCCCACTGGGCGCGCCGTCCCGGCGAGGTCCTGGTGGGCCTGCTCTTCCCGGTCCTGCTGCTGCTGATGTTCGGCTACCTGTTCGGCGGGGCCATGGCACTGCCCGACGGCGCCGACTACCGGGAGTTCCTGCTGCCCGGCATGGTCGCCATGACCATGCTCTTCGGCGTGGAGACCACCTACACGGCGGTGGCGGTGGACAGCGCGCGGGGCGTGACCGACCGGTTCCGGTCGCTGCCGATGAGCCGCGCCGCGGTGGTCACCGGCCGCGCCGTGGCCGACCTGCTGCACTCCGGGGCGGCCCTCGCGGTGGTGCTCGGCTGCGGCGTGCTGATCGGCTGGCAGCCGCACCGTGGCCCGCTGCGCGCCCTGGCCGCGGTGGCGCTGCTGCTGCTCCTGCGCTTCGCGATGATCTGGCTCGGGGTGTACCTGGCGCTGCTGCTGCGCCGCCCCGAGACGGTGGCCGCGCTGCAGATCCTGGTCTGGCCGCTGGGCTTCGCCTCCAACGCCTTCGTCGCGCCGGCCACCATGCCGGGCTGGCTGGCCGCGGTCGCCGCCTGGAACCCGCTGTCGGCCACCGTCGCCGCCGCCCGGGACCTGTTCGGCAACCCCGGCTGGGGCGCCGACTCCTGGCCCGCCGAACACGCGGTGGCCCTGGCGGTGGCCTGGCCGCTGCTGCTGGTCGCCGTGTTCCTGCCGCTGTCGGTGCGCCGCTGGCAGCGCCTGGGCCGCTGAGCGCCGCGCCGCCGGACGGCAGCCGGCGGCGACAGGTGCCGCCCGCCCGCCGGCCCGGCCCTGCACCTCCCGGATCAGGCCGGCGGCGGGCCCGGGTGAGTTCGGCGGGCCCGGCCCGATGAGTTCGGCGGCCCGGCCCCGCCGAGGTCAGGCCGGCGGGCGGGTGGGCGCCAGGCCGATGTCGGCGATCCGGTCGCGCAGCGGGCGGCGGCGCAGGGCGGCGAGCACCGCGTACAGCTCGTCGGCCAGGGGCACGGGCAGTTCGGCGTCGAGCCGGCGCATGGCGGTGGTGGTGGCGGCCCACTCGGCCTCGATCACCGGCAGCAGCGCGTGCGCCCGGTCGGTGAGGGTGACGATGCGCTGTCGGGCGTCCGCGCCGGGAGCGAGGACGACCAGGCCGGCGCGGGCCATCTGGGCGACGGTCTGGCTGGCCGCGGAGTGGGTGACGCCGACCCGGGCGGCCAGGTCGCGGATCGCCAGGGGCCCGTCGGCGACCAGCACCCGCACCAGCGGTGAGTAGCGCGGCCGGTAGTCGGCCAGGTCGAGGTCGGCGTAGACGGCGGCGACGTCGCCGTCGAGCAGCTCGAGGACGTGGCGCAGCAGGGTGCCGAGGGCCTCGCGGTCGGGGGTGGCGGTCACGTCCGCTAATGTAACAGCGCTGTTGTATCCGGGCCGTGGGAGGGGAACCCGATGTATCCACCGATCGAGCCGTACGCGCAGGGCCGGCTCGACGTCGGCGACGGCCAGCGGATCCACTGGGAGACCTGCGGCAACCCGGACGGCCGGCCCGCCCTCGTGGTGCACGGCGGCCCGGGCTCCGGCGCGGGCGCCTCCTGGCGGCGGCTGTTCGACCCGGCCGCTTACCGGATCATCCTGTTCGACCAGCGCGGCTGCGGCCGTAGCACGCCGCCGGCCAGCGACCCGGCCACCGACCTGTCGGTCAACACCACCGCCCACCTGCTGGCCGACATGGAACGGCTGCGCGCGCACCTGGGCGTCGACCGCTGGTTGCTCTGCGGCGCCTCCTGGGGCTCGTCGCTGTCCCTGGCGTACGCCCAGCGCCACCCGCAGCGGGTCACCGCGCTGGTGCTGTTCAGCGTGGTCGCCAACACCCGCCGGGAAATCGACTGGGTGACCCGGGACATGGGCCGGATCTTCCCCGAGGAGTGGGCCCGGTTCCGCGACGGCGTGCCCGCCGCCGAGCGGGACGGCGACCTGTCCGCCGCGTACGCACGGCTGGTCAACGACCCGGACCCTCGGGTGCGCGACCAGGCCGCCCGGGACTGGTGCGCCTGGGAGGACGTGCACGTCTCCCTTGCCGGCGGGTTCAAGCCCAGCCCCCGCTACGCCGACCCGGTGTTCCGCGCCGGCTTCACCCGGCTGGTCACCCACTACTTCAGCAACCTGGGGTTCCTGCCCGACGGGCAGCTGCTGCGCGACGCCGGCAAGCTCGCCGGCATCCCCGGCGTGCTGGTGCAGGGCCGCCTGGACGTCAGCGGCCCGCCGGACATCGCCTGGCAGCTCACCCGGGACTGGCCCGACGCCCGGCTGGAGATCGTCGAGTCCGGCGGCCACGGCAGCGGCCACGGGGTGGGCGAGCGGGTGGTCGCCGCCCTGGACGCGTTCGCCCGCGCCTGACCCGCGCCGCGAAGCCCGCCGACACGGGCGCGGACGCGGATCAGGCGGCGAGCAGGGCCCGGACCGGGGCGGCCTTCGCGGCGGCCTCGGCGACCTCGGCGGCCGGGTCGCTGCCCCAGGTGATGCCCCCGCCGGCCCACAGGTGCAACCGTTCGGCGTCCGCGGCGGCGGTGCGGATGGTCAACCCCAGGTCGATCCGGCCCGGCCCGACCCAGCCGAGCGCGCCCATGCTCGCGCCGCGGCCCACCGGCTCCAGGGCCGCGATCTCGTCGAGCGCGGCGAGCTTCGGGGCGCCGGTCACCGACCCGCCGGGGCACACCGCGCGCAGCAGGTGGGCCAGGCCCAGCCCGTCGGCGGGCGCCGCGGACACCGTCGACTCCGCCTGCCACAGGTCACACCAGCGGCGTACGGCGAACAGCTCGTCCACCCGCACCGAGCCGGTGCGGGCCACCCGGGCCAGGTCGTTGCGTTCCAGGTCGACGATCATCACGTGCTCGGCGCGCTCCTTGGCCGAGGCGAGCAGCTCGCGGCGGCCGGCCGGGGTGGCCGGGCGGGTGCCCTTGATGGGGCGGGTGACCAGGCGGCCGTTCTCCACGGCGACGAGGGTCTCCGGGGAGGCGCAGCCGATCGCCCAGCCCAGCCCGGACAGGGTGCCGCCGTAGCGGGCGCCGGGCAGCGCGGCCAGCCGCGCGAGGGCGGGCAGCGGGTCCCCGGCGTACCCGGCGGCGGCGTGACCGACGAGGTTGACCTGGTAGACGTCGCCGCGCCCGATGGCCGCCCGGACCGCCGTCACGGCGTCGGCGTGCGCGGCGGCGGTCCAGCTGTCCCGCCACCGCCCCAGCCACCAGCCGCCGGCCGGCCCGGCGCCCCGGGGCGGGGTCGGGCGGTCGGCGTGGCCGTAGACCACCACCACGAGGTCCGGCAGCGCCGGCACCGGGGTGGGCGCGCCGACCGCGCCGCCGGCGGCCCGGGCTCCGGCCGCGGCGGACAGGAACAGGGCGGCACCGCAGGTCCCGTACGGGTCGTGGGCGGCCGGCCGGGTCAGGTCGGACAGGGCGACGCCGTGCGCGGCGAGGAAATCCTGGGCGAGCGCGGCCGGGTCGCCGCCGTCGGCCAGCCACCATTCCAGCCGGGCCCGTTCCACGAGCCGGTCGCGGCATTCGGGCGGGGCTCCCGGCGTATCGACCCCGATCCGTGGGAGCGCTTCCACACCGTCCGGTCCGTTCGGCCTCATCCGTTCAGCCGATTTCGGGTGAACAAGCCGCATCCTTGCTCGATGGCGCGCACTTTCGCTTGGTACTGTGCGTCACTGGTCATGTGAACCATGACACAGTGCCCCCACAGTCCGGAGAACCCGATGTGCCAGCACCTACCCACCTGCCCCTCCGCCGAGGCGACTGATCGCGAAGCCGCACGCGTCATCGCCTGCTTCCCTGAGCAGGGCTGGAGCCTGCTCTGCAACGGTGTCATCGTCTTCGAGGACACCGGTGAGCTGCTGCCCGACGGCAGCACCATCGCCCCGCACCGCGGCCCCGCCCGGCACGCTCTCGTCGCCTGAACGATCACGCTCCGTCAGGAGCGTACGCGTCGACCCCACCGGTCGACGCGCCGGCCGGGGCGGCGGCACTGCACCGCCCCGGCGTGTTGCGCCTCAGTTCTCGAACGCCTCCGGCGCGGGGCACGAGCAGACCAGGTTCCGGTCGCCGTACGCGCCGTCGATCCGCCGCACCGGCGGCCAGTACTTCCCCGCCCGGTCCACGCCGGCCGGATACGCGCCCACCGACCGCGGGTACGGGTGCGGCCACTCGTCACCCGACACCATCGCCGCGGTGTGCGGCGCGTTGGCGAGGGGGTTGTCCCCCGCCGGCCACTCTCCCGAACCGACCTTGTCGATCTCCTCGCGGATGGCGATCATCGCGTCGCAGAACCGGTCCAGCTCGGCCAGGTCCTCGCTCTCGGTCGGCTCCACCATCAGCGTCCCCGCCACCGGGAACGACATCGTCGGCGCGTGGAACCCGTAGTCGATCAGCCGCTTCGCCACGTCGTCGACGGTCACCCCGGTCGCCTTGGTCAGCGGCCGCAGGTCCAGGATGCACTCGTGCGCCACCAGGCCCTTGTTGCCGGCGTACAGCACCGGGTAGTGCTGCCGCAGCCGCGCCGCCACGTAGTTCGCCGAGAGGACCGCCACGCCGGTGGCCCGGGCCAGCCCCTCGGCGCCCATCATCCGCAGGTACGCCCACGGGATCGGCAGGATCCCCGCCGACCCGTGGTTCGCCGCGGAGATCGCCGGCCGGCCGTCGCTGGGCCCGCCGAGCGGGTCACCGGGCAGGAACGGCGCCAGGTGCGCCCGCACCGCCACCGGGCCCACACCGGGGCCGCCGCCGCCGTGCGGGATGCAGAACGTCTTGTGCAGGTTCAGGTGCGACACGTCCGCCCCGAACCGGCCCGGCTTGGCGAAGCCGACGAGCGCGTTGAGGTTCGCGCCGTCGACGTACACCTGGCCGCCGGCGTCGTGCACCTTCGCGCACAGCTGCGCGATGCCCGTCTCGTACACCCCGTGGGTGGACGGGTAGGTCACCATGATCGCGGCGAGCGCGTCCCGGTGCTTGTCGATCTTCGCGTCGAGGTCGACGAGGTCGACGTTGCCGTCGTCGTCGCAGCCGACCACCACCACCCGCATGCCGGCCATGACCGCCGACGCGGCGTTGGTGCCGTGCGCCGACGACGGGATCAGGCACACGTCGCGGTGCCCCTCCCCGCGCTGCCGGTGGTAGGCCCGGATGGCCAGCAGCCCGGCCAGCTCCCCCTGCGACCCGGCGTTGGGCTGCACGCTGACCGCGTCGTAGCCGGTGACCTCGGCCAGCCAGCCCTCCAGCTGGGCGATCAGCTCCCGGTAGCCGGCGGTCTGCTCCGCCGGGGCGAACGGGTGCAGGTGCGCGAACTCCGGCCAGGTGACCGGCTCCATCTCGGTGGTGGCGTTCAGCTTCATCGTGCACGACCCCAGCGGGATCATGCCCCGGTCCAGCGCGTAGTCGAAGTCCGACAGCCGGCGCAGGTAGCGCAGCATCGCCGTCTCCGAGTGGTGGGTGCGGAACACCGGGTGGGTGAGGAAGTCGCTGGTGCGGGCCAGGGCCGGCGGCAGCGGAGGCTCGTCGAACTCCAGGACGGCGGCCGGACCGGGCTCCACCCCGAACGCCGTCACCACGGCCCGCACGTGCCGGTTCGTGGTGGTCTCGTCGCAGGAGATCCCCACCCGGTCGGCGTCGACCAGCCGCAGGTTCACACCCCGCTCGGCCGCCACCGCCACCACCTCGGCCGCGCGGCCCGGCACGACCGCCGTGACCGTGTCGAAGAAGGTCTCGTGTTCCAGCGCGATGCCGGCGCCGCGCAGGGTCGCCCCGACAGCCGTCGCCATCCGGTGGGTACGCCGGGCGATGGCCCGCAGCCCGTCCGGGCCGTGGTAGACGGCGTACATGCCGGCCATCACCGCGAGGAGCACCTGCGCGGTGCAGATGTTGCTGGTGGCCTTCTCCCGGCGGATGTGCTGCTCGCGGGTCTGCAGCGCCAGCCGGTACGCCGGGTTGCCGTCGGCGTCCTTGGACACCCCGACGAGCCGGCCCGGCAGCATCCGCTCCAGCCCGGCGCGGACGGCCAGGTAGCCGGCGTGCGGGCCGCCGAAGCCCATCGGCACACCGAAGCGCTGGGTGGTGCCGGCGGCGATGTCCGCGCCGATCTCGCCGGGCGGGCGCAGCAGGGTCAGCGCCAGCAGGTCCGCGGCGACCGTCACCAGGGCGCCGACGGCATGCGCGGCCTCGACCAGCCGACTGTGGTCGCGGACCGCGCCGGACGCCCCCGGGTACTGCAGGTGCAGGCCGAAGAACTCGCCGGGCAGCTCGTCGCGCTCGACGTCGAGCACCCGCACGTCGATGCCGAGCGGCTCGGCGCGGCTGGTGATCACCGCGATGGTCTGCGGCAGGGTGTCCGCGTCGACCACGTACACCGGGCTCTTGCTCTTCGACGCGCGGCGGGCGAGGGTCATCGCCTCGGCCGCGGCGGTGCCCTCGTCGAGCATGGACGCGTTGGCGGTGGCCAGCCCGGTCAGGTCGGTGACCATGGTCTGGAAGTTCAGCAGCGCCTCCAGCCGGCCCTGGCTGATCTCCGGCTGGTACGGCGTGTACGCCGTGTACCAGGCGGGGTTCTCCAGCACGTTGCGGCGGATCACCGCCGGGGTGTGCGTGCCGTGGTAGCCCAGCCCGATCATCGACACGGCGACGGTGTTGCGGGCGGCCAGGGCGCGCAGCTCGGCGATCGCCTCCCGCTCACTGGCCGGTGCGGGCAGGTCCAGGGCGCCGTGCCAGCGGATCACCTCGGGGATCGCGGCGTCCATCAGCTCGTCGATGGAGCTGTGACCGACGGTCTCCAGCATCCGGCGCTCGTCGTCCGGGCCGGGGCCGATGTGCCGGTCGGCGAACTGCTCTGCGGTCATGCGCTGCGCTCCTTGCGGGGGCGAGGTCGACGGGTCGGCCTCCCCCTGAGTCGCGCTGACGCGCTCCACAGCGCCTGCCCACGTGGTCCTTTTGCCTGAGAGGTTCCGGGGAGAATCTGCCCCTTCGGCGCCGTCCGGGTGGTTCCCGGGCGGTCTCTCCCACGTGGGTGGTACCGGCATGGTCAACGCTACCAGCGACCATGTTTCCGGCTCATGTCGTACCCCGCCGCGGGGCCGGTCACACGGCGGCGGGCACCGTTCCGGCGGCGACCCGGTCGGCCAGGGCGCTCAGCGCCGCGCCCAGCGGCGCGTCGAGGGTGAGGGTGGCGTGCCCGTCGCCGCGGGTGGGGCCCTGGTTGACGATGGCCACCGGGATGCCGAGCTTCGCGGCGCGCAGCACGAACCGGCGCCCCGACATGACGGTCAGGGACGAGCCGAGCACCAGCAGCGCCCGGGCCCGCTCGACATGGGCGAAACAGTCGGCGACCCGGGGCGCGGGCACCGTCTCGCCGAAGAACACCACGTCGGGTTTGAGCATGCCGGCGCCGCAGATGCCGCAGTCGACGGTGCGGAACCGGGCCACCGCCTCGTCGGGCAGGTCCACGTCGCCGTCGGGGTTGACGTGCGCGACGTGCGCGTCGAAGCCGGGGTTGGCCTCGGTCAGCCGCCGGTCCAGCTCGTCGCGGGAGGTCAGGTTGCCGCAGTCCAGGCAGGTCACCTCGTCGAGGCGGCCGTGCAGCTCGATCACCCCGGTGGCGCCCGCGGCCGTGTGCAGGCCGTCGACGTTCTGGGTGATGATCCCGCCGAGCAGGCCGGCGCGTTGCAGCCGGGCCACCGCCCGGTGCCCGTCGTTGGGGGCGGCCCGGGCGATCATCCGCCAGCCCAGGTGGCTGCGCGCCCAGTAGCGCCGCCGCGCGTCCGGGTCCCGCGTGAACGCCTGGTAGGTCATGGGGGTGTGCCGGCGGGCCGCGCCGCTGGGCCCCCGGTAGTCCGGGATGCCCGACTCGGTGGACAGGCCGGCGCCGCTGAGCACCACCACGTCCCCGGCGCCCACCAGCCGGGTCAACGCGTCGAACGTCTCGGTCACCCGTCCATGCTGCCTCGCCCGCCGCCGCACGGCGACCACCACCACCGCCGGTGACCCCGGTCACCCGCCCCGGCCCGGCCGACCGGGGTGCCGCGTCGACCGGCGGGCCTCCGGGCGCGGGACTAGGTTGACAGCATGCGCGTCGTCATCGCCGGAGGCCACGGCAAGATCGCCAAGCTGCTGGAGCGGGACCTGGCCGGGCGCGGTGACACGGCCGTCGGGCTGATCCGCAACCCCGAGCACGCCGCCGCGCTGCGCGCCGCCGGCGCCGAACCGGTCATCTGCGACCTGGAACACACCGACGTCGACACCGTCGCCGCGCACCTCGCCGGCGCCGACGCCGTGGTCTTCGCCGCCGGGGCGGGCCCGGGCAGCGGCGCCGCCCGCAAGGACACCGTCGACCGGGGCGCCGCCGTCCTGCTCGCCGACGCCGCGCAACGCGCCGGGGTCCGCCGCTACCTGCTGGTGTCCTCGATGGGCGTGGACCGGCCCCCGAGGGCGGGCACCGACGAGGTGTGGGCGGCGTACCTGCGGGCGAAGAAGGCCGCCGAGGACGACGTCACCGGACGGGACCTCGACGTGACCGTGCTGCGCCCCGGCCGGCTCACCGACGACGCGGCGGTCGGCCGGATCACCCTGGCCCGGCACGTCGACCCCGGTGCGGTGACCCGCGCCGACGTGGCCCGGGTCCTGCTGGCCCTGCTGTCCGCCCCGGGCACCGTCGGGCTCACCCTGGAGCTGGTCGGTGGGGAGACCCCGATCGGCGAGGCGGTCCGCGCCGTCAGCTGACCGTCAACCGGCGGTCCGGTCGCGGACCGGCCCACCGGGGTGATCCCCGGTGGGCCGGCCCCTCGGCTTCAGCGCTGGTGGCGGGGCAGCGCCGCCTGCGGCTGCCCACCGTCGACCGGCGGGGCCTCCCGGGCGAGGCGCTGCATCGTCCGGGACAGCTGCTCGCTGCCGTCGTCCAGGTGCCGGGCCGCCGCCTGCATGTGCGAGATCATCATCTCGCCGAAGATCCGCAACGCCTCCCGGGTGGCCACCGAGTCGTCGAAGTTCACCCCGGCGTTGCTGCGGTACTCCGTCACCGCCCGCTCGGCCTCCTGCTTCGCCTCCTCCGCCGCCGCCCGCATGTAGCTCTCGTACTGCATCCGGGCGTACTCGGCGACCCGGCGGGCGTAGTCGTGGGCCTGCGCGATGATCTGCTCGGCCTCCCGCTGCGCCGCCGACAGCAGGTTCACCTCCTTCGCCGCGGGCACCGCCGCCGCGTTGTCGGCGCTCGGGATCACCCCGTGCCGGTGCAGCTCCAGGTGGTCGTTGAGCCGCTCGTTCTCCGCCCGCAGGTTCGCCAGCTGGGTGGCCAGCAGGTCCAGCTCGTCGGCCACCTGCACCCGGAACCGGTCCACGTCGGCGTGGTCGTAGCCGCGGCGGGTGAACGACGCCGACCCGAACTCCCACCGGCGCACCCGGTCCGCGGTGAGGCGCACCTGCACCCCACCGGTCACCTGACCCTCGTACCTGCTGATCGGGGTCGCACTCATTGAGTCACCTCCGTCGCCGTCCGCCAGGCCGGCCCGTACCAGTGCTTGCCGAAACCCTCGTGGTGCAGCTGGCCGGGCTGGTAGCCGGCACCGGTCAGCGCGGCCACCGAATGGCTCACCATCTCGTCGGAGCCGCACACGTACACGTGCCGGGACCGCCAGTCCCCGTCGGCCAGCACCTGGTCCGCCACCTGCACGAACTCACCCGGCCGCCGCGGATCCGACCCCGCCACGTACGTCACCCGCAGCCACGGGTACGAGGCGGCGAACTTGTCGATCGCCTCGCTGTCGTAGAACTCCAGCCGGGACCGGGCCCCCACGTACAGGTCCACCCGGCGGTCCCCACCCTCCGCGGCGACCTGCTCCAGCAGGGACTTCACCGGCGCCCAGCCGGTGCCACCGGCCAGCAGCAGCAGATCCGACGACCCGGCCGGCCACAACGTCAACCGGTCCCCCACCGGCGCGGCCAGGTGGAGCTGGTCCCCCACGGCGCACCCGTACACCAGCCGCGACGACACCGCACCACCCGGTGCGGCCCGCACGTGCAGCTCCAGCGTCCCGTCGGGGCGGGGCGCGTTCGCCGGGGAGTAGTAGCGCCACGACCGCACCGCCGGGTGGGACACCCCGATCGACTGGCCCGGGGTGAACGGCAGCAGGTACTGCGGTCGCACCGTCAGCACCGCCACGTCGAACGTGCGCCGCTCGTGCCCGAGGATCTCGGCCACCCACCACGGCGGGGACTTCGCCTCCGCCGCCTGCGCGGCGTCCATCATCACCTGCGCGACCAACCCGTACGCGGCCGCCCAGTCGGCCGCCAGTTCGTCGGTCCACGCCTCGCCGGAGAAGTGCCGCAGCGTCGCCAGCAGCGCCTCACCGACCGCCGGGTAGTGCTCGGCGCGCACCGCGAACTTGCGGTGGTCCGCGCCGAGGTCCTGGAGGAACCCGACGAGCCGGTCCACCTGGTCCACGTGGGACACGATGTGCCCCAGCGCGTTCACCAGGCGGTCCCGCTGCCCGGCCATGTTCGTGGGGAACATCTGCCGGGTCTCCGGGTGCGCCAGGAACAGCGTCGAGTAGAAGTAGAGCGGCACCTGGTCGCCGTGGGCGGCGACCAGGGACCAGCTCTGCTTGAGCCGTGCCGCGTCCACGCTCAGGCGTTCCCCGCTGAGACGACCTGGTCCTGCACCTGGCCCAGCACGACGTGCACGTCGGCGATCACGTCCGCCGGCACGCCCAGCTCCACCAGCGTCGCGGTCAGGTGCTCACCGACCTTCACGTAGTGCGCCACCGGGATGTTCAGCGGCTGGTGCGCCTCGGCCAGGCCGCGACCGGTGTACTCGTTGGGGCCGCCGAGCACCACGGCCAGCATCAAGGCCAGGTGCCGCCGCTGCTCCGGCATGTTCACCTCGGTGAAGTAGCCGGCCAGGTCCGGGTCGGCCAGCACCTTGTCGTAGAACAGCTCCACCGCGGCCTTCACCGCCGCGGCGCCGCCGATGCGCTCGTAGTGGGAGATCGGGGTGGTCTCTTCGGTCACCGTCATGGTGATTCCTTCCGGGAGGGGGCACGCGGGGTAGCGCGCGGAGGGGCAGCCGGCAGCCCACGCGCGTCACGTCGGCTCCACCGAACGTCCACGCGCGAGCGACCGTGTCGGACCATAGCGTGCCGGCCGAAGCGCTTCAGCCCTGCCCTATCCGATTCCCGACAACTGTCGATCACGGACAGTCAACGACCCCGCCGCACCACTAGCGTCCCGCGATCACACCACCACGCTCGGTGGACGGCCCCGCCGCCCCACACCACCGACCGTCCCTGTCGGACACCACCGGCCGACGATCCACCGGGCCGGCGTTTCCCCACGTCACGGTCGCCCCACCCGACCGGCGGCAACCGTTGCCGCACGCCGGTGCCGCCCGATGCGGCCGCCCGACACGCGCTGTGAACAAAAAAGGGGACCGCGCCATACCCGTTCTGGGCGTGGCGCGGACCCCGAAGCGACGACCGGCGGGTCAGCCCGCCCGACGGCGCGCCCGCCGCGCCGCCAACTCGTCCCCCACCGACTCGGACTCCGGCTCCGGCTCCGCCGGCGGGGCGGCCGGCTCCGGCTGCCCACCCACCGGCTCCGCCGGCAGATGCGACAGCGAACCCTGGATCTCCTTGAACGCCCCGCCGATCGCGATGCCGAACACCCCCTGGCCGCCCTGCAACAGGTCGACGACCTCCTCCGGCGACCGGCACTCGTAGACCGTCGTCCCGTCCGAGATCAAGGTGATGCCCGCCAGATCCTCCACCCCACGCGACCGCAGCGCGTCGATGGCCTTCCGGATGTTCTGCAACGACACCCCGGCGTCCAACAGCCGCTTCACGACCTTCAACACCACCAGGTCGCGGAAGGAGTACAACCGGGACGTCCCCGAACCCGACGCATCCCGCACGCTCGGCACCACCAGACCCGTCCGGGCCCAGTAGTCCAACTGCCGGTAGCTGATGCCCACCGCGTGACACGCGGTCACACCCCGGTAGCCCACCTCACCGTCGACGAACGGGTCGGGCTGCTGCTCCGTACTCGGACCAGGATCTCGCGGCTCATGCATCCGGACAACCTCCCCGCCCGCGCGGTGACACGCCGTCTCCCCGTACTGCGCACCCCTCGACACCGCAACCCTAGCGCCGGCACCCGACGTCACCCCGCAGGAGACACCGCGACACGCCGCACCGCCACCCGGAAGATCACGACGGCGGCCTGCCGTCACCCACCGTGACAACCGCCGCCGCACCAGCACCGGCCCACCGGCCGGCCACTCAACCCGCGAAGTCCTCCGGACGCACCTGCTCCAGGAACTCCCGGAACTTCTCCACCTCGTCCTCCTGCTCGTCCGGGATCACGATCCCCGCCTCGGACAGGACCTGCTCGGCACAACGAATCGGAGCCCCGACCCGCAACGCCAACGCGATGGAATCGCTCGGCCGCGCCGACACCCGAACACCGTCACCGATCAACAGATCGGCGTAGAAGACGTTCTCCTTCAACTCGGTGATCTCCACCGCCCGCAACGGCGCCTGCAACGCCGCCAGCACGTCCCGCAGCAGATCGTGCGTCAACGGCCGCGCCGGCTTGACCCCCTGCTGCTCGTAGGCGATCGCCGTCGCCTCGACCGCGCCGATCCAGATCGGCAGATAGCGGTCCCCCTCGACCTCCCGCAGCAGGACGATCGGCTGGTTGCTGGGCAGCTCCACCCGAACTCCGACCACGCTCAGCTCGCGCACCGCCGCCTCCGTGTCGTTGTCACCTACGCCCGCACCGCGCCCTTCCCTGCACGGTACACGGACCGCGACACGGGAGTCCCATGCGCTACGTGCACCACGCCTCGCCGGAAGGGTTACCCCGGCAAGCCTACGA
>NZ_JBSSLX010000125.1:0-17049 GCF_053890995.1 Micromonospora sp. I033
GCTGCGGTAGCCTCTCGGCCACCGGGGTGTGCGAGGGGGGTGGCATGGCGACGCTGGCCGACGTCGCCCGTCGGGCGGGCGTCTCCCCCGCGACCGCGTCGCGGGTCATCAACGGCAGCAGCAAGCCGGTCGCCGACGAGCTGCGCGCGCGGGTGCTGAAGGCCGTGGCCGAGCTGCGGTACGTGCCGAACGCGCACGCCCAGCTGCTCGCCCGGCCGCAGCGCAGCGTGGTCGGTGTGCTGGTGCACGACGTGTCCGACCCGTACTTCGCCGAGGTGACCCGGGGGCTGCAACGGGTCGCCACCGAGCGCGGCCGGCTGGTCATCATCTGCAACAGCTACCGCGACCCGGAGCGCGAGGTGGAGTACGTCGACCTGCTCCGCGCCCAGCAGGTCGCCGCGATCGTGCTGGCCGGCTCCGGCTACCACGACCCCACCGTCAACGCCCTGCTCGACGAGCGGCTCGCCGCGTACGCCGCCACCGGCGGGCGGGTGGCGCTGATCGGCCGGCACCCGCACCGGGGGGACGCCGTCCTGCCGGCCCACGAGGAGGGCGCCCGCCTGCTCGGCGCGGAGCTGCGCCGGCTCGGTCACCGGACGGTCGGCGTGCTCGCCGGCCCACGCGCCCTCACCACCACCACCGACCGGCTCACCGGGCTCGCCGCCGGCCTGGCCGAGCCGCTGCCGGAGGCGCGGATCCGGTACGCGGACTTCACCCGCGACGGCGGCTCCCGGGCCGCGGCGGAGCTGCTGGACGGCGCGCCGCGGCCGACCGCGATCGTGGCGCTGAACGACTCGATGGCCGTCGGCGCGCTGAACCTGCTCCGCGCCCGTGGGATCCGGGTGCCGGAGGACGTCTCCGTGGTCGGTTTCGACGACATGCCGATCGCCGCGGACGTGACCCCGGCGCTGACCACGGTCCGGCTGCCGCTGGCCGAGCTGGGCGCCCGGGCCATGACCCTGGCACTGGAGCCGGCCGCCGACCGGGACCGGGTGGAGACGCTCCCCGCCGAGCTGGTGCGGCGGGACAGCCTCGGCCCCGCCCCGGCCTGACCGGCCTCAGCCCGGCCCGGCGGCGAGGGCGGCGAGGCGGGGGATCTGCCGCGGGTCGGCCAGCGCCGAGCCGACCGCCACCACCCGGACCCCGGCGGCCAGGAACTCGCCCGCGTTGTCGGCGTCGATTCCGCCGGTGGCCACGAACCGCGCCTCGGGCAGGGGCCCGGCGACCGCCCGGAACCAGGCCGGGCCGAGGCTGACCGCGGGGAACGCCTTGAGCCAGACCAGGCCGTGGTCGAGGGCCCGCTGCGCCTCGGTGGGGGTGGCCACCCCGGGCAGGTGCGGGATGCCGTAGCTGACCGCCGCGTCGGCGATCGCGAGGTCCAGCCCGGGGGCGACGGTGAACGCGGCGCCCGCGCCGGCCGCCTGCCGGACCTGGGCGGGGGTGCGGACCGTGCCGGCGCCGACGAGGCGGTCCCGCCGTCGGCCCGCCTCCACGGCGGCGCGCAGCGCGAGGACCGCTTCGGGGCTGCGGACCGGTACCTCCACCACGTCGATGCCGACGTCCCAGGCCCGCTCGGCGAGCCGGACCGTCTCGTCGGGGGGCAGGTCGCGCAGGATCACCATCACCCGGGCGGGGCCGAAGATCGGCCCGAAGTCGTGCCCGCTCATCCGCTGCTCCCTCCACCGTGGCCGCTGCCGGCCGCATTCTGCACCGTGCGCGCGCCGTCGGGCTGCCCCGACCGCGGACCGGCGAGGTCCGCGGGCACGAGCGCGGCCCACTGCGCGTCGGTCAGCGCCAGCGCGCGGGCCGTCCGGGCCGGGTCGGGCGGCGGCGCGGTGTCGCCGGCGGCGGCCAGCGCCGGGACCGCCGTGAGGTGCCCGAGCCGCAGGCAGGCCACCAGGTCGAGGTCGCGCAGCAGCCCGGCCAGGAAGCCGGCGGCGAAGGCGTCCCCCGCCCCGACCGGCTCGCGTACCGCCGCCGGCAGCGCCGGCACGAAGACCCCCGCACCGGTAGGCGGCAGCGCCGTCGCGCCGACCCCGCCGTCCTTGACCACGACGAGGTCCGGCCCGGGCAGCAGCGCGCGGACGGCGGCCGGTGCGGTGACGCCCCAGAGGGCGGCCGCCTCGTCCAGGCCGACCAGCACCACGTCGGCCCGGTCGGCGAGGTCGCGCAGCACCGGGGCCGCGCGGCGCGCCGGCCAGAGCCGGGGCCGGTGGTTGACGTCGAAGCTGACCCGGGCGGCCGGGAGCGGGCGGGCGCCGAGCGCGTGCGCCACCAGGTCGTGGCAGCTCCGGGAGAGCGCCGGGGTGATCCCGGTGAGGTGCAGCAGCCGCACCCCGGCCAGCCGCGGGTCGTCCAGGGCGCGGGCGGTCAGCCGGGACGCGGCCGAGCCGGCCCGGTGGTAGTGCACCCGGGTTCCCTCCGGGCCGGGGTCCTTGAGGTAGAGACCGGTCGGGGCGGCCGGGTCGACGGTGACCAAGCCGGTGTCCACCCCGGCGGCGCCCACCTCGCGGAGCACGCGGCGGCCGAACGGGTCGTCGCCGACGGCGCTGACCCAGGCGGCCCGGTGGCCGAGCCGGGCCAACGCCATGGCCACGTTGGACTCGGCGCCGCCCACCCCGACGGCGAGCCGGTCGGCGTGCTCCAGCGGGGTCGGGGCGGCCGGGGCGAGCACCACCATGGTCTCGCCGACGCAGGCCACCTCCGGGCCGGTCACCCGGCCACCGCCGGGGCGAGCCGGGCGGTCACCGCCACGCGGTCCAGCCGGCCGTCGGCGACCAGCACCCGGTGCCGGTTGCGGCGGGGGTGTCCGGCGGCGACCACGGCCGGCCAGTCGAAGGCGTACGCCACGCAGACGCCCGGGTACATGGCGGTCCGCACGAACCAGCGGTCGCCGGGGCCCAGCCCGGTGAAGACCAGGGTGTACGCCCCGCCGCCCGGCCCGGCGCCGGTGAGTGCGAGCCATGGCGCGGCCGAGCCGTTGACCGCTTCCTCCCCCGCGGCGTCCCCGGAGAATACCTCGGGCGCCCCGCCGGCGGCGGCCCGCCAGAAGAAGCCGCCGTAGCCGGCGCCGCCGGGGCGGCCGTTGGTGGCCGGGCTGCCCAGGTGCACGTCCCGCCCGGTGGCGGCGGCCAGGGTGGCGTCGACGTCGAGCCACCAGGCGTCGGGACCGGCCGGGGTGGCGGTGAGCCGGCGCCGCTCGCGCAGCAGCGGCCGGCCGGCCCGGTCCCGCCACTCCAGGTCGTGGTCGAGCCGGTCGGCGGCCCGGTCCCGCCAGCCGGTGTGCGCGATGACGCCGTGGTCGTCCCGCCAGGTGTAGCCGGTGCCCCGGACGTAGGTGCGCCCGCCCCAGAGGTTGGCGCCGTCGACGTCCTGCACGGCGAGGGAGGCGCCGAGGTGCCAGACGTGGTCGGCCGGGAGCGCGTCGGTGACCGGGGTGCCGGCCAGGGTGCGCACCGGGTGCAGGTACGGCCGGGGGCCGTGCCGCGCGTCCAGGTCCGGCCGGACGACGTAGCGGGCCACCTCGACGCCGGCCACGAGCAGGCGCGGGTCGGCGGTCACGAAGGCTCCGGTCGGGCGAGCGGATGACGGGCGGCCACCGCGTGCAGGGCGGCCAGGGCGTAGCCGGCGAGGATCGGCACCGCGACCGGGGTGACCAGCACGGCGAGCAGCCCGGCCAGGCAGCACACCCCGGCGGCGGCCGCCCAGGTGCGGGGCCGCTGCGCGCAGGCGCCGGCCGCCGCCCGGGCGGCGGCCCGCCAGCCCCGGCCCCCGGTGCGTCCGACGGCGACGACGACCAGGGCGGCGTACCCGAGCAGGGCGGCGGCGACCACGGCGGTGAGTGCCGTGGCGGGCCCGCCGCCGGGAACCCGGCCGCCGGCCAGGGCGATCAGGTCGGCGCCGAGCGCGCCGGCCACCGCGAGCCCGACGGCGCTGACCGCCAGCCCGGCCGGGAGCGCGCGGCCGAACCGGGCGAGCGTGGTCCGGGGCGCCGGCCAGCTTCCGGTGACGCCCCGGTCGTGCAGCGCCGCGCTGGCCGTGGCGACCGCCGGGGCCAGGGTGAGCAGCGGCAGCGCGGCCAGGGCGACGGCGAACCCGAGCAGCGCCAGGTCGCTCGCCTCCCGCGCGGTGTCCCGCCAGTCCCGGCGGGGCGGCCCGGCGCTCATCCCTTCAGCCCGCTGGTGTTGATGCCCTCGACCAGCATCCGCTGGAAGGCCAGGAAGAACAGGAACACCGGCAGCAGCGACAGCACCGACATGGCGAACATCGGGCCGACCGCGCTCTGGCTGGTGGAGTCGATGAACAGGGTCAGCGCCACCGGCACGGTGTAGTCGTCCAGGTTGGACAGAAAGACCAGTTGCCGGAAGAAGTCGTTCCAGGTCCAGATGAACGAGAAGATCGCGGTGGTGACCAGCGCGGGGCGGCTCAGCGGCAGGATGACGTGCCGGAAGACGCCGTACGGTGAGGCACCGTCGATCTTGGCGGCCTCGTCCAGCTCGCGCGGGATCCCCCGCATGAACTGCACCATGAGGAAGACGAAGAACGCCTCGGTGGCCAGGAACTGCGGAATGAGCAGCGGCAGGTACGGCCAGTCGCCGCCGACCACGCCGAGGCTGCGGAACAGGATGTACTGCGGCACGATCAGCACGTGCCCGGGCAGCAGCAGGGTGCCGATCATGACGGCGAACCAGACCCGGCGCAGCCGGAACCGCAGCCGCCCCAGGGCGTACGCGGTGAGCAGGCAGGACAGCGCGTTGCCCACCACGGTGAGCAGGCTGACCAACGCGCTGTTGAGGAAGAACCGGCCGAAGCCCACGTCGAAGTTGGTCCACCCGTCCACGTAGTTGCCGGGGCTGAACCGCTCGGGCAGCAGGCCGACGTTGTTGACGATCTCCGCCTGGCTCTTGACCGAGGTGCCGACCATCCACACCAGCGGGTAGAGCACCACCGCGACGATCACGACCAGCACGAGCAGGCGCACGGCCTGCCGGCCGCCGCCCGGACGGCGGCGGGCGGGGGCGAGGGCGGTCATGAATCCTCTCCGTCCGAGTAGTGCACCCAGAACCGGCCGGTGCTGAAGAAGACGGCCGTGATGACCGCGATGGCGACCAGGAACACCCAGGCCATCGCGGAGGCGTAGCCCATCTCCAGGTCGGTGAAGCCGGAGATGTAGAGCTTGAGCGTGTACATCAGGGTGGAGTCGACCGGGCCGCCGGTGCCGTTGCTGAGCACGAAGGCGGCGGTGAAGCCCTGGAACCCGTTGATGCTCTCCAGCACCAGGTTGAAGAAGATCACCGGTGAGAGCATCGGCAGGGTGACCGCCCGGAACCGCCGCCAGGTGCCGGCGCCGTCGACGGCCGCGGCCTCGTACAGCTCGGTGGGGATCTGCTTGAGCCCGGCCAGGAAGATCACCATGGGCGCGCCGAACTGCCACACGGCCAGCACCATGAGGGTCTCCAGCGCCCAGTCCGGGTCGCTGACCCAGGGCAGCCCCTCGATGCCGAACAGGGCGAGGAACGAGTTGAAGGCGCCGTCCCGGTTGAACATGTTCACCCAGACGATGGCCAGGGCCACGCTGCCGCCGAGCAGCGACGGCAGGTAGAACAGGCCGCGGAACAGCCCCACGCCGCGCCAGGTCCGGTTGAGCAGCAGCGCCACGCCGAGCGCGGCGGCCAGCTTGAGCGGCACGGCCACCAGCGCGAAGGTCAGCGTCACCCGGACCGCGTGCCAGTACGAGGGGTCGTCGGTGAACATCCGCTCGTAGTTGGCCAGCCCCACCCAGCGCACCTCGGACAGCGGGGTGAGGATGTCGTAGTCGGTGAAGCTCAGCCAGAGCGAGAGCAGCATGGGGATCGCCGTGACGCCCATCAGTCCGATGAGCCAGGGCGACAGGAAGACGTACCCCGCCAGACCTTCGCCGAGCCGGGCCCGGCCGGCCCCGCGCCGCGTGGGGCGGGGGCCGGCCGGTCCGGTGCGTCCGGTCCGGTCGGGCGCCGTGGTGAGGGCCACGGGCCGGCTCCTTTCCGTCGGCGTGGTCAGCCGATCGCGGACTTGCAGGCGGCCAGGAACTGCTCGGCCGCCTGGGCCGGGGTGGTCCGGCCGTACTGGGCGTTCTCGGCGGCCTTGGTCAGCTCGGACCGCACCTTGCTGTGCCCCTTGATCGGCACCTGCGGGGACTCGCCGAACTTCTGCGCGAGCTCGGACTCGACCTGGATGGACTGCTTCATGGCCGGGTCGGTGGCGGTCTCGCTGACCTTGGCGCGCAGGTCGAGGTTGGACGGCAGGCCGCGGTCGGTGCCGAGCAGGGCGACCGCCTCCGGGTCGTTGGTCAGGAAGTTGATCACGTCGACCGCGACGTCCCGGTGCTTGCTGCCCTTGAACACCGACCAGTACATCGAGGCCCGGGCCCACTGGGCGCTCGGGTCGCCCGGGTAGGCGACGACACCCAGCTCGTCCTTGGTGTTCTTCTTCAGGTCCGGCATCTGGTTGGCCCAGACCCAGGAGGTCGCCGCCTTGCCGGTGACCACGAGCTGCTTGGTGATGTCGGTGGCGTTGCCCTCGTGGATCACGTCCGCGGTGGGGGTGGCGCCGCGGTCCCGGGCGCCCTTCCACAGCTCGAACCACTTGGTCACGTCGTCGGCCGTGAACCCGAGGTCCTTGCCGTTGTAGAGGTCCTTGCCCTGCTGGCGCAGCCAGACCCAGAACGCCTTGTAGTCGGCGCTCGGGTCCTGGGTGCCGGGCACCTTCGCCTTCTTCGCCACCTGCTCGGCCCAGGCGATGTGCTGCTCCCAGGTCATCCCGGTGGTCGGCTCCGGCAGGCCGTGCTTCTGCAGCAGGGTCTTGTTGTAGACCAGGCCCTGGGTGTTCTCCCCGGCGGCCACCCCGGCGAGCTTGCCGTCGACCACGCCGTACTGCCAGAGGCTCTTGGGGAACTTCGACACGTCGAGCTTGCCGGAGTCCTTGAAGCTGGTCAGGTCCAGGGTGGTGCTGCGGCCGGCGTACTCGGCCAGGTAGTTGTCGTCGATCTGGAACAGGTCGGGCGGGTTGCCGCCGGCGGTCAGGGTGGCCAGCTTGTCGAAGTAGCCCTGGTTGGCCTGCCAGGTCTTCTCGAAGGTCACCTCGGGGTGCTTCTTCGTGTAGAGGGCCAGGGCGTCCTCGGTGAGCTTGGCCCGGGCGTCGCCGCCCCACCAGAAGATGGAGAGCTTGATCGGGCCGTCGTCGCCGGCCTCGTCGCCGCCGCAGGCCGCCGCGCCCAGGGCGAGCGGCACGGCCAGCGCGACGGCGGCCAGGCCGCGCACGAATCGACGTCGGGTCAGGGGGGTACGGTGATTCCGCCCGGCGGGCACACCGGCGGTGGGGGACGTTGCGGGGTGCATCTGCGCTCACTCCTCGGCTGTGGGAGGCGACGACGTCACCGGCGGCCGTCCACGGGTCGCCCGGGTCCGCACGGCGATGCGGGCCCGGGCCACCACGTCAGGCCCCGGTGCCGCCCCGGCCGGGCGGTGGGACGGGCCCGGTCGAGTCGCGGACGACCAGTTCGGTCTGGAGCATTACCTGTGCGGTGGTGCGACGGTCGCCGGCCGTTGCGCCCCGGCCCCGGGCGCCGCGGGGCGCGTCGGAGTCGTGTTGCAGCAGCATGTCGACGGCCGTCCGGCCGGCGGCCGCGGTCGGCGTGGCCACCGTCGTCAACTTGGGCCGGGTCAGCCGGCTCAGTGCGATGTCGTCGACGCCGACGACGCTGACGTCCTGCGGGACCCGGAGTCCGAGCGCGTCGAGCCCTTCGATCAGGCCGATCGCCATGAGGTCGTTGTAGGCGAGCACGGCGGTGACACCGCTGCGGCGAACCTGTTCGGCCACGGCGCCGCCGCCGGTCTCGCTGGGGTGGTTGGGACCCAGGACGGTCAGCTCCGCGCCGCCGGCCCGGGCGGCGGCCCCGGCCGCCCGGCGCATCTCCCGGTTGGTCCACGAGCCGCGCGGGCCGCCGAGCAGGGCGATCCGCCGGTGGCCCAGGCCGAGGAGGTGCTCGATCGCCAGCCGGGCTCCCTGGCCGACGTCCATCATCACGCAGGGCAGGCCGCTGACCTGGCGGTTTATCACCACCACCGGGACCTCACGGCTGACCTGCTCGATGAGGCTGTTGCTCATCCGGGGGCTGCACAGCAGCACCCCGTCGACCTGCTTGGCCAGGGCGTGGACCAGTTCCTCCTCGGCCACCTGGTCCTCGTTGGTGTCGGCCACGAAGACGTGGTAGTCGCGGTGCCGCGCCTGCCCCTCAGCCGCCTTGATCAGGGGCGGGAAGAACGGGTTGGCGATGTCGGCGACGATCAGGCCGATGTTGTGCGTACGGCCGGTGATGAGCGCGCGAGCGGCTCGGTTCGGCCGGTAGCCGAGGTCCTCCGCGCAGGCCAGCACCCGGACCCGGGTCTCCGGGTTGACCAGGTGCGGGGCCGAGAACGTGCGGGACACGGTGGAGATGTGCACGCCCGAGGCCCGCGCGACGTCCCGGATGGTGGCTGGCACGGCGGGCTCCTCGTCCAATGTGGTGGCGGTCACGGGGGTGCCGCCAATTAATGCAAACGGTTGCTCCCGTGTCAACGGGACTTCGTCACGGCTCGATTGCGGCACCGCTCCCAGCAGCCGCTCTTTTCCCCATCAATACGGATACAAGCGACCGGTTTGCCATCGATCGTTGACGCGGTCTTCGCCGGCGTGGTTTCTTCGGCTGCAAACCTTTGCAGCTCTCCGGGGAGGCCGACGCCATGTCACCACCCGCCCGGGAACGGGTCCGCCACGCCCTGGTCGGCGCCGGGGCCAGGGCCGAGATGTTCATCCGCGCGCTCGCCCTCGACCACGCCGACACCGCCGAACTGGTCGCCCTCGCCGACGTCAACCAGGCGCGGATGGACGCGCACAACCGCTGGCTGGCCGAGCTGGGCCACCCGCCGGTGCCCACGTACCGGGCCGCCGACTTCACCGCCATGCTGACCAGGGAACGGGTCGACGTGGTGCTGGTGACCAGCGTGGACGTCACCCACGACGAGTACGTGACCGCCGCCCTCCGGGCCGGCTGCGACGTGGTCACCGAGAAGCCGATGACCGTCGACGCGCCCCGCTGCCGGCGGATCCTCGACGCGGTGGCCGAGACCGGCGGCCGGGTCACGGTCGCCTTCAACTACCGCTACAACCCGCTGCACGAACAGGTCCGCCGGCTGCTCGCCGACGGGGTGGTCGGCGAGATCGGCTCGGTGCACTTCGAGTGGCTGCTCGACGTCCGGCACGGCGCCGACTACTTCCGCCGCTGGCACCGGGACAAGGCCACCTCCGGCGGCCTGCTCGTGCACAAGGCCAGCCACCACTTCGACCTGGTCAACTGGTGGCTGGACGCCCGTCCGGTCGAGGTGCACGCCGCCGGCCGGCTGTTCTTCTACGGCGAGCCCGGCCGCCGGCACGGCTACGCCCGCGACTACGACCGGGCGCACGGCTCCCCCGCCGCCGCCGACGACCCGTTCGCGCTGCGGCTGGCCGAGCACCCGCGGCTGCGCGAGCTGTACCTGGACGCCGAGGCCGAGGACGGCTACCAGCGGGACCGCAACGTCTTCGCCCCCGGCGTCACCATCGAGGACGACCTCGCCGTGCTGGCCCGCTACTCCACCGGCGCGACCATGACCTACCACCTGACCGCGTACGCCCCCTGGGAGGGCTACCGGGTGATGGTGAACGGCAGCCGGGGCCGCCTCGAACTGGAGGTCACCGAGAGCGACCACGTCTCCCCCGCCGGGGCCGGCGCGCTCAAGGGCGCGGCGCTGCACGGCGACGAGGCGGCGGTTGAGCACGGCGCGGCCCGGCTCACCCTGCGGCCGTTCTGGAAGCCGCCGGTGGACCTCCCCGTCGACGGCTGGACCCGACAGGGCCACGGCGGCGCGGACGCCCGGATGACCCGGGTGCTGCTCGGCGGCGAGCCCGACCCGCTCGGCCGGGCGGCCACCGCGTACGACGGGGCGCTCGCCCTGTTCACCGGCCTGGCCGCGAACCGCTCCCTGGACACCGGCGCGCCCGTCCGCGTCGCCGACCTGCTCACCCTCCCCTGACCGAGGAGTCACGCCCCCGTGCCGACCATCTCCCGCAGCGACCTGCTCCTGCCCGCCGAACCCGGCCAGCGCGCCCTCGCCCGCGAGCTGTACGCCCTGGCGGCCGAGCAGCCGATCATCTCGCCGCACGGGCACGTCGACCCGGCCCTGCTGGCGGAAGACCGCCCGTTCCCCGACCCGGCCCGGCTGCTCATCGTGCCCGACCACTACCTGACCCGGATGCTGCTCAGCCAGGGCGTCCCCCCGGCCGACCTCGGCGTGCCCACCGTGGACGGCAGCCCGGTGGAGACCGACGGGCGTACCATCTGGGGCCGCTTCGCCGCGCACTGGCACCTGTTCCGCGGCACCCCGTCCCGGCTCTGGCTGGAGCAGACCTTCCGCGACGTGTTCGGGGTGGGCACCGCGCTCTCCCCGGCCACCGCCGACGCGGTCTACGACGAGCTGGCCGCGCGCCTCGCCGCACCGGAGTTCCGCCCCCGCGCGCTGTTCGAGCGCTTCAACATCGAGGTGCTCGCCACCACGGAGTCGCCGCTGGACGACCTCGGCCAGCACGCCAAGCTCGCCGCCGACGGCTGGGGCGGGCCGGGCGGCCGGGTGGTCACCACGTTCCGCCCCGACGACGTGGTGGACATGGAGTTCGACAACTGGTCGGCCAACGTGGACCGGCTCGCCGAGGTCTCCGGCGAGGACACCGGCACGTACGCGGGCTACCTGACCGCGCTGCGGCGGCGCCGGGCGGCGTTCATCGCGGCCGGCGCCACCTCCTCCGACCACGGGCACCCGACCGCCCGTACCCTCGCCCTCGACCCGGCGGAGGCGGCGGCGCTCTACGACCGGGGCCGGCGCGGGCGGGCCGACGCCGCCGACGCCGAGGCGTTCCGGGCACACATGCTGCTGGAGTTCGCCCGGATGTCGCTCGACGACGGCCTCGTCATGCAGCTGCACCCGGGCGCCGTGCGCAACCACAACCGCTGGCTCCACGCCCGGCACGGCCGGGACGTCGGCGGCGACGTGCCGCAGGCCACCGACTACGTGCACGGCCTCGCCCCGCTGCTCGACGCGTACGGCAACGACCCGCGGCTGCGGGTGGTGCTCTACACCCTGGACGAGGACACCTTCACCCGGGAACTCGCCCCGCTCGCCGGCGGGTACGCGGCCCTGCACCTCGGCGCGCCCTGGTGGTTCCTCGACTCGCCCGAGGTGCTGCGCCGGTTCCGGGAGGCCGTCACCGAGACCGCCGGCTTCTACAACACCGCCGGGTTCGTCGACGACACCCGCGCGTTCTGCTCCATCCCGGTCCGCCACGACGTGGCCCGCCGGGTCGACGCCGGCTTCCTGGCCCGTCTCGTCGCCGAGCACCGGTTGCCCGCCGACGAGGCCGCCGAGACCATCGTCGACCTGGCGTACCGGCTGCCCAAGCGGGTCTTCAAGTTCGGGGAGGGTTCATGACCACCATCACCGACGTCACCGTGCACGACGTCCGGTTCCCGACCGCCGCCAGCGGCGACGGCTCGGACGCCGTCAACCGGGGCGACTACTCGGCCACCTACGTCGAGCTGACCACCGACGGCGGCCCCACCGGGGCCGGCTTCACCTTCACCAACGGCCGGGGCAACGAGATCACCTGCGCGGCCGTGCGGGCCCTGGCCCACCACGTGCGCGGCCGGGCCGTCGCGGAGATCGCCGCCGAGCCGGTGGCGTTCTGGCGCTCGCTCACCGCCGACGTGCAGCTGCGGTGGCTCGGCCCGGAGAAGGGCGTCATCCACATGGCGACCGGCGCGCTGGTCAACGCCGTCTGGGACGTGCGCGCCAAGCTGGCCGGCAAGCCGATGTGGCGGTTCCTGGCCGAGGCGCCCACCGACGACCTCGTCGCCACCGTCGACTTCCACCACATCACCGACGCGCTCACCCCCGACGAGGCGGCCGCCATCCTCGACAAGGGACGCGACGGCCTCGCCGACCGGCTCGCCACGCTGGAGCGGGACGGCTTCCCCTCGTACACCACCTCGGTCGGCTGGCTCGGCTACCCGGACGACAAGGTGCGGGCGCTGACCCGCGCCGCGTACGCCGACGGCTGGCGGGCCATGAAGATGAAGGTCGGTGGCCCGCTCGACGACGACCTGCGCCGGGCCCGGGCCATCCGCGCCGAGATCGGTCCGGACGCGCTGCTCATGATGGACGCCAACCAGGTCTGGGACGTCGACCAGGCGATCGAGGCGATGACCGCGCTGGCCGAGGTCGACCCGTACTGGATCGAGGAGCCGACGCACGCCGACGACGTGCTCGGCCACGCCCGGATCGCCCGCGCGGTCACCGAGCTGACCGGCGGGCGGTGCCGGGTCGCCACCGGCGAGGTGGCCGCCAACCGGGTGATCTTCAAGCAACTGCTCCAGGCCGAGGCGATCGGCGTCATGCAGGTCGACGCCTGCCGGGTCGGCGGGGTCGACGAGGTGCTCGCCGAGCTGCTCATGGCGGCGAAGTTCGGCGTCCCGGTCTGCCCGCACGCCGGCGGCGTCGGCCTCTGCGAGTACGTCCAGCACCTGGCGATCTTCGACTACCTCCGGGTCGGTGCCAGCCTGGACGGCCGGATGGTCGAGTACGTGGACCACCTGCACGAGCACTTCGTCGACCCGGTCCGCACCCGCGGCGGTCGCTACCCGCTGCCGACCGCCCCCGGCTACAGCAGCACCATGCGGCCGGAGTCGATCGCCGAGTTCCGCTTCCCGGACGGCCCGGCATGGCGCTGACCACCGACCACCTCGGCCTGGCGACCCTGCGCCGGTTGCCCGTCGAGTGCCGGCCGCTGCTGCGCCCCGGCACCGTTCCGGCGGGCATCGTCCACCTCGGGCTCGGCGCGTTCCACCGCGCCCACCAGGCCGTGCACACCGAGGCGGCGGTCGCCGTGGCCGGCGGGGACTGGGGCATCGTCGGGGTCGCCCCGCGTAGCACCGCCGTGGTCGACGCGCTCGCCGCGCAGGACTCGCTGTTCAGCGTCACCACCCTGGCCGCCGGGGGCGCGGCCACCCGGGTGGTCGGCGCCCTCGCCGGGGTACGCCATGCGCCCGGCGACCCCGCCGCCGTGGTGCGCCTGCTCGCCGACCCGGCGATCCGGGTGGTGACGCTGACCGTGACCGAGAAGGCGTACCAGCTCGACCCGGTCACCGGCGCGCTGCGCGCCGACCCGGAACTGGTCGCCGACCTCACCACCGACCGAGCCCCGCGGACCGTGCCGGGCCTGCTGGTCCGCGGGCTGCTCGCCCGGGCCGCCGCCGACGCCGGCCCGGTCGCGCTGGTCAGCTGCGACAACCTGCCGGCCAACGGCCGCCTGCTGCGCGGCCTGGTGACCCAGGCGCTCGCGCTCGCCCGGGTGCCCGACGGGCCGGCCGGCTGGATCGAGCGGCAGGTCACCTTCCCCGGCACCATGGTCGACCGGATCGTCCCCGCCCCCACCCCGGACACCCTGGACACCGCCCGGCGGGCGCTCGGGGTGACCGACCTGGCGGCGGTGGCCGCCGAGCCGTACTCCCAGTGGGTGGTCGAGGACGACTTCCCGGGCGGGCGGCCGGCCTGGGAGCGGGGCGGGGCGGTGCTGACCGGCGACGCCGGCCCGTGGGAGCGGCTGAAGCTGCGCACCCTCAACGGGGTGCACTCGGCCACCGCCTACCTGGGGGCTCTCGCCGGCGCGGAGACCGTCGCCGAGACCCTGGCGCTGCCGGGGCTGGACGCCGTGCTGCGCCGGCTGGTGGCCGAGGACGTGGCGGCCAGCTTCACCCCGCCACCCGGCGTCTCCGTGCCCGCGTACGGGGAGGAGGTGCTGGGCCGGTTCGCCAACCCGGCGATCCGGCACCGCACCCTCCAGATCGCCATGGACGGCTCGCAGAAGCTGCCCCAGCGGGTGCTGCACACCGTCGCCGACCTGCGCGCCGCCGGCCGTCCGGCCCGCTGGGCCGCCCTGGTGGTCGCGGCCTGGCTGCGCTTCCTGCTCGGGCACGCCGACGACGGCCGCCCGCTGCCGCTGGACGACCCGCTCGCCGACCGGATCCGCGCCGCCCTCGCCGCCGCCCCGGAGACCCCCGCCGGCGTGGTCGACGCGCTCTTCGCCCTGCGCGAGGTCTTCCCGGCCGACCTGGCCGCCGACGACGAGGTCCGGGCCGACGTGACCGGCTGGCTGACCGACCTGGAGCGGCACGGCGTCCGGGCCACCCTGGCCGGTGCGGCATGACCGGCCCGGACGCCGCGCGGCGCGGCGCGGCCGCGGCAGGTCCGGCGCACGCGCCCACGGTGGCGCTGGTCGGGGCGAACGGGCACGGGCGCTGGCACCGGCGGGCCATCGCCCCGCTGCACGACGCCGGTCGGGCGCGCCTGGTCGGCCTGGTCGACGTGCGACCGCTGGAGGAGGAGCCGTCCGCGCCGGTCCCGCCGGACGCGCGGACCTTCACCGACCACCGGGCCATGCTCGCCGCCGTCCGCCCCGACGTGGTGGTGGTCTGCACCCCGCCGCACACCCACCTGCCGATCGCCCTCGACGCCCTCGCCGCCGGGGCGGACCTGCTGCTGGAGAAGCCGCCGGTGCTCGACCTGGCCGAACACCGGCGGCTCGCCGCGGCGGCGGAGGAGGCCGGCCGGGCCGTGCAGGTCGGCTTCCAGGCGCTCGGCTCCACGGCTCTGGCCGAGCTGACCGCCGCGCTGGCCGCGGGGCGGCTCGGCACGGTGGCCGCCGTCGCCACGGTGGCGGCCTGGCAGCGGACCGACGCCTACTACGCCCGCTCCCCCTGGGCCGGCCGGCGGACCCTCGACGGCCGGCCCGCGCTCGACGGGGCCCTGGCCAACCCCCTCGCACACGCGGTGATGCAGTGCCTCGCCGTCGCCGAGGCGGCGAGCGGCACGCCGGTCCGGCCGGCCCGGATCGAGGTGGAGCGCTACCGGGTACGCCCCATCGAGGTGGACGACACCGCCGTGCTGCGGGTGACGCCGCGGACCGGGCCGCCGGTGCTGGCCGCCGTCACCCTGGCCGCCGAGGGGTTCATCGCCGGCGAGGTACACGTCACCGGCGACCGGGGCCGGGCCGTGCTGGAGTACCCGACCGACCGGCTGCGGCTGCCCGGCGACCCGGCGGCGCGCGCGGTGCCCGGCCGGGAGGGGCTGCTGGAGAACCTGCTCGACCACCGGTCGGCCGGCACCCCGCTGATCGCGCCGCTGGCGCGGACCGCGCCGTTCACGGCGATCGTGGCGGCGCTACGGGACGCGCCGGAGCCGACCCTGCTCGGCGACGACCTGGTGCGCACCGAGGGCGACGGGCCACAGCGGGTACGCGTCATCCGGGGCGTCGACGCGGTGCTCCGGCGGGCCGCCGAGTCCGGGGCGCTGCCGTCGGAGTCGGGGGTGCCGTGGGCGGTGCCGCCGTGCCGGATCGAGCTGCCGGACGGGGAGGCGCCGCAACGGTAGTGCAAACCCCGGCCCGGACGTTCCGGACAGATACTCGCCTATCCCGTCGCACCGGGTCGGGGCAATATCACACGCATCAGTCCATTGCAACAAACCTGCACACAACACGCATTGACTTTCATAAAACAACGTATTTACCGTCACAGATATCGGCCACCTGAAGCTGACAGGACGGTAAGAGCCATGCGTAGAACAGCAGCGGGCGTCGCGCTTCTCGCCGCCGCGCTCGCGGTCACCGGTCCCGCACCCGCGCCGGCCGCGCCGGCCGACCCGGCGCTCTCCCGCCCGGCCCGGGACCTCGGCCGCCAGGTGCTCCCCGTGAACGACGGCTGGGCCGCCGAGGGGGCCGGCACCACCGGTGGCGCGGCCGCCGCCGGGGACCGGATCCGGGTGGTGCGTACCCGGGCCGAACTGGTCGCCGCGCTCGGCGGGGACAACGCCACCAACGCCGCCGACGCCACCCCGAAGATCGTGTACGTGGCGGGCACCGTCGACGGCTTCGAGGGCCCCGACGGCGACCTCCTCGACTGCGCCGACCTGGCCGACCCGGAGTACTCGCTCGACGGCTACCTGGCCGCGTACGACCCGGCGGTGTGGGGGCGGGTCGACCCGAGCGGGCCCCTGGAGGCCGCCCGGGTGCGCTCGGTGGCCAACCAGACCCGGCAGACCCAGATCAACGTCGGCTCCAACACCACAATCGTCGGGCTGCGCGGCGCCCGCCTCACCGGGCTGACCCTGATGATCGACCGGGTCAGCAACGTCATCGTCCGCAACCTCACCCTCGCCGACGCGCGGGACTGCTTCCCGGCCTGGTCCCCCACCGACGGCGACACCGGCAACTGGAACTCCCAGTACGACCAGATCTCGGTGCGGCGCAGCGAGCACGTCTGGGTCGACCACAACACGTTCACCGACGGCGACAACCCGGACAGCGGCCAGCCGACCCACTTCGGCCGGCCGTACCAGGTGCACGACGGGTCGCTGGACGTCACGCACACCGCCAGCCTGGTCACCGCCTCGTGGAACCGGTTCGCCGGGCGGGACAAGCTCATGCTGATCGGCTCGTCCAACACGGTCGGCCCGGACGTCGGCCGGCTCAAGGTGACCGTGCACCACAACCTCTTCGACGGCGACCGCCAGCGGCTTCCCCGGGTCCGGTTCGGCCAGGTCGACGTGCACGAGAACCACTACCGGCTCGGCGGCCCCGGCTTCGAGTACGCCCTCGGCGTCGGCGTGCAGTCCGCCATCCACGCCGAGAACAACTTCTTCACCCTGGCCGACGACGTCGACCTGGCCGACGTCATTCACGACTGGGGCGGCACCGCGCTCACCGAGCGGGGCAGCTGGCTGCGCCAGGGCCGCGGCCCGGCGCACCCGGTCGACCTGCTCGGCGCGTACAACGCGGCGCACGATCCCGACCTCGGCGGCGACGTCGGCTGGACGCCCACCCTGCGCGCCGCCCCGGTGCTGCCCACGCCGCTGGTGCCGCTCGCCGTCGGCGCGTTCGCCGGCGCCG